>NZ_LWGJ01001183.1:0-710 GCF_001635845.1 Oleiphilus sp. HI0132
ATGTGTTAGCAGAGGCGCTCAGTCTCCCTTAATTATGGCCGATATGCCTTTTAATACCCTGAATAGCCCTCACGATACCTTGAACTATGGTGGACAGTTGATGCAAGCAGGTGCCCATATTATCAAGCTAGAAGGCGGCGAGTGGCTTGCAGAGTATATTGAAGCCTTAAGTGATCGAGGCATTCCTGTTTGTGCACATTTGGGTTTAACGCCTCAGTCTGTCAATAAGTTAGGCGGCTATCGCGTTCAAGGCAAGGAAGCTGAAAAAGCTAACGCCATGATTAATACTGCGCGCGCCCTTGAAGAGGCCGGTGCCGATATGATCTTACTTGAGTGCGTACCCACCTCACTCGCTGAGCTCATTACCAAGAAAGTTAGTGTCCCTGTCATCGGAATTGGTGCGGGGAATGTTACCGATGGTCAGGTCTTGGTGATGCATGATCTCCTTGGAATTACTTCCGGACATAAGCCTAAGTTCGTAAAAAACTTCATGCAAGGCGCCGGTTCAGTGCAACAGGCCTTCGAGCACTACGACCAAGCGGTTAAGTCCGGCGAATTCCCTTCTGCCGATTATAGTTTTGCAGGCTAAACGAGACTCAAGCATGATCACCGTTAACAGTATTATTGCACTACGAAAAGTTATCAAAGAAGCTAGACAAGCCGGTAAAGTAATCGGCTTTGTACCCACTATGGGCAATCTTCATGAAGGC
>NZ_LWGJ01001184.1:0-3159 GCF_001635845.1 Oleiphilus sp. HI0132
ACAATGTCATACTTCTATACAGAGCATTATCCAATTAACCTAGTAAAACAGTCAACTATTTCATTTAGCCATTATTAGAATCTGAACCCGACACGGCTTTTAGCGCAACTTGCTCAGCGGCTTTAGTCTCTGTGCTTTCACCTGAGTCATGATTCTTAATTGATACAGGCTCTTTATGGTGAACCAGGTTACCATTAACCTCAGCACCCATCGCCATTTCGATCAGATGATAATAAACATTCCCTTTTATTGACGCATTCTTGGCCAGCTCAATATGCTTCGAAGCATAAACATCGCCATGGACTGTACCGTTAACAATGATATGAGGTGCAATCACATCACCGTCTATTTCACCAATATCGCTAATACGAACAATCGCTTCACTGTCTTCTTCAGCGCGGATGGTGCCACGAATTAAACCATCGATATGTAAACCGCCAGAGAATTGAAGATCACCCTCTATCTGGGTTTTACTTGATACCAGAGTATCAAAATGAATATTCGGACTATTATGACGCCCTTTCCCTTTTTGTTTACTCTTGCCCCACATAATGATTCTCCCAAAAGTCTCTAAATTTTTTGATCAACTAACTGCTGCCAATCGAAGCTCTGTTCAATACGAGACGCTTTCTTTCCCTTCGACTGAGCAACCACTTGGATACCTGTCGGCACAAAACCTTTCGGTAGCAGCAGATCTCCGGCTATATCCTGAAAATACTTGAATTTAAACTTGATACCCAAAGCCGTTTGCTGCTCTGATATATCTCTTAAGGCTAGAACAGTTTCTTCTTCGCCCTGCATACCTATCACGTTAATCGCAACATTCCCGGATACGTAGCTCTTGTTATCAGCCACTTGCGCTAAGACAATTTTGTAGTCAAAACGCCTATCCGTTGCACCTAGCTGAATCTCGGCTTTCTGTACTTGTAAGCCTCGCGAGTTATCTGAAGGCGCCATAATATTTTGATAAAATGACAAGTCCTTTTCTAACTGCGACACGCGAGCCTTGTAATCCCTGATCGTCTCCTGAATTTCCTGCTTTGCCAGGTCATCAATCGTCCGACCGCTTTCAAGGTTTGCGACTTGCTGCCGTAAAGCGACTTCTTCCTCTTTTAAAGCAGCATACTCTTGTGCAACTTTTGCTAATTCTTGAACGACCTTTTCGTGTGCCTGTTTTATTTGGTAATCGCCCAAAAGAAAACTTAGGACGCCCATGACCAAAATGCCAATTGCAAAAATCACCCGCCGTTTTAATTTAATACCTGGCTTGTGCTTAACTACAATCAGACGATCTTCAGCTTTCCGTTTTACCATTCTAGTACAATCTCACCTAGGTGTTAGGGCATCAATGCCACTTGCTGTAAGCCCATCATCTCATCAAAACCAAACATAAGATTCATGTTCTGAATCGCCTGGCCAGAAGAGCCTTTTACCAGGTTATCAATAACCGACAATACAATAATTGTATTACTGCCAGGTTGCTGGTGCAGTGCAATTCGGCACATATTCGACCCCTTAACGGAACGGGTTTCTGGCAAAGAGCCTAGCGGCATCACATCGACAAAAGGCTCATCCTTATAGCGCTCTTCATAGATAGCTTGAGCCTGCTCCAGACTTAATTCAGCATCAGGCTTAGGTTGTATATACAAAGTCGCTTCGATCCCTCTAATCATGGGCACGAGATGAGGAACAAAGGTCACATTAACAGGCGATCCGTTTGCTTCACTCAAAATTTGCTGGATCTCGGGTAAATGGCGATGCCCGGAAACACCGTAAGCTTTAAAGCTATCAGCGCATTCCGATAACAGCATACCAACTTTAGCTGCACGCCCAGCACCACTGGTGCCTGTTTTAGCATCTGCAATGAGACGATCCGCCTGGACTAAGCCTTGCTCAACTAAAGGTAAAAAGCCCAACTGAATAACCGTAGGAAAACACCCAGGGCAAGCAACTAATTTGGCATCTTTAATTTGTTCACGATAGATTTCAGGCAGGCCATATGCAGCCTGAGGAATTAATTCAGGGCAGGCATGCTTCTGGTCATACCAACTTTCCCATACATCTACATCTTTCAAACGAAAGTCACCTGAAAGATCAATGGTACGCAAGCCGGAATCTATAAATTCAGACATCATTGACTGAGCCACACCGTGTGGCGTTGCAAAGAAGATAAGATCACAGCCAGCTAGTTCGTCTACGCTAGGATCGGTAAAAGGCAAGTCGATGTAGCCACGAACATGAGGAAACATATCTGCAACAGGGCGGCCTTTCTCAGTACGCGAGGTAACAACAGTAATTTCAACCTTCGGATGAAGCACCAATAATCTTAATAACTCCGAACCGGTATAGCCAGTCGCGCCTACAATACCTACCTTTATCACTTTATATCCCCAAATTTCGAATCTTAAAAAACGGCCGATTATATCACGAGATCAACGGCAAGGTTGTAAGCAATTATAGCCAGCCCTATGCCAAGCAAGGCAATTTTATTACAATTTATGGCTTGTATAACAATATAGCTGTGACACAAAACGCTCTATAATCGTTTTACGCACTCATCCTCTCGATAATAATCGCCGCCTACGGACATAACTGACTCAAGCATGCTACTTACTATTCGTACAATACTCGTTCTCACTTACTTCTTTAGCGTTGCTTTGCTCGGCAGTTGCATCTGTCTTTTTAGGCCCTTCAACCCTGATAACACAAGAATATGCGGGCGACTATTCAGCTGGGGAGCTTTGAAGTTATTGGGCGTAAAAATGACGATAGAGAATAAAGAACTATTGGATAATATGCCCCCCAGCGTTGTTATCGCCAATCACCAAAGCAACCTCGACCTCTTTGTTCACGGCGGTGTCATTCCTAAGCGCTGTGTAAGCGTCGGTAAAAAGAGCCTTAAGTATCTGCCTTTATTTGGCCAGGTTTATTGGCTCGCCGGCAATATCATGATCGACCGTTCCAAAAGTCGTGAATCTATCAATACCATGGCTGAAACAACCGAAGCGCTTAAACACAATAATACTTCGATTTGGGTCTTTGCCGAAGGCACACGTAACGGCGGTAATGATCTGCTACCCTTTAAAAAAGGCGCCTTCCATATGGCTCAACAAGCCTCTGCTCCCATTGTTCCTATTTGCGCCAGTGCCTACCCCAAAC
>NZ_LWGJ01001185.1:0-1661 GCF_001635845.1 Oleiphilus sp. HI0132
TCAGATGGTGAGGCGGAAAAAAGTGAGCAAGCGGCAGACAAAGACGATGCAGTTACCGAAGACAGTTCTGATCCAGATAAACCTGTTGATATAGACCTTGCCGATAAAGAAAAGCAGCTAAAAGCAATTCCCTACCAAGACAAAGCGCTTGCGCACGTGAACGCTGGTATTTCGTACTTACAGCAGCAAGGCTATCAGAATATTGTTTTGTTAGCCTATCGCGCTTCAGCCAACATTGCCTTTGAGTATCTCAAGCAAAAGCAGGGGACATTTAGTAATAAAGGCTTTGCTCTGGTACTGGTTGACCCTGAGTTTGATGAACCTTTACAAGTCGATCTGGCAGAGCATTTAGGGCAAAACTTCCAGCCACCCGTCTTGGAGATGGTTAATTCGGTGGAAGATGAAAGTTCTGTCAAAGCGCGCTTGGCATCGGCAAACGTGGCTGGCGCAATTAACTATATGCAAGTGGACTATGCGTTTAATTTATCTGAAGGGCCACAGAAAAATTTGGTTCGACGAATTCGTTATTGGCTTGAGAAATATGCACCGGGTATGATTGTAGGTAATCGTTCCCGTTAAGTCGGCGAAGTAGCTGGACGGTAAGTTCATAGACGCTACAGATTACAATGCAGGGCATGACATAGCCAAACATGCGTTTAGGTGATCACTTTCCTTCATAGGCATCAGGCGAGTTTCCAGCCATGTCCTGCCTATCGAGCACGCCGACATCCAAGACAGGAGACGCATCAATATGCTGTGCATCCATCATTTGGGCAACGCGTTGCAGACTTGAAATAATCATCGTTTGCTCCCACTCCTGAAGGTCATTAAATTGTTTGGCAAATTGGTCCTGGAGAGGGGTGGGGGCATCCTTTAAAACTTCTAAGCCCGCATCGGTTAAGTAGGCGTGGACCTTACGCTTATCTTCCTTGGACCTTTCTCGATAGACAAATTCGCGCTTTTCCAAGCGGTCAAGAATGGTTGTGACGGTAGCTTGGCTCAAGCTCATGTCATGTGCCAGTTCACCAATGCTCACTTCGCCCTTATTTCTTATCGTTTGCAGCAAGAGAATCTGTGGTGCTGTTAGCCCGGTTGTTTTGGCTAAATGTTTGGAGTGGAGGTCTGTCGCCCGAATAACGCGACGAAGGGAAACCAAAACTTCTTCGATATGATCCAATGGACAGTCCTCATAAACTTGGTATTAAGTAGCAGAGGTCTCTCAAAGCCCCTCTAATAAGATAACTAGATTATCCCTATGCAAGACTGTTCCTACAACATTTTTTGAGGAATCTGCTTCGATATTGATTTTGCTTGGCTCAACTAGAAAGATTTCGCCCACTTGCTCGACGGCTATTCCAGCGGCGCCACGGCTTGAGTCTAGAATGAGAATTCTTTGATGGGCTTCTGCAGTGCTTACCTGTATATGTTTCTCAGCAGAAAGTACCGGAACGATTTCACCGCGAACATTTAAGATGCCTGCTATTTCGGGGTTTGACCCAGGAACAGGGGTTGGTTCTCGATAGGTAATTATCTCTCTGACCAGCTTAACCTCATATGCATACGTTTCTTCAGCAAGAGAGAAGCTTACATATTGTATGGCTGAATCAGCTGGCATATTCCTTCCAAATTCTTTCGCAGGTTTTAGTATTATTATATTTAGT
>NZ_LWGJ01001186.1:0-23415 GCF_001635845.1 Oleiphilus sp. HI0132
TCATTAACGGTGAGCCGACGCCCTGCCACTCAATTTTTAGATTACCGCCAGGCAAGCGAACCTCAACTGGCGATTCCAGCACACCTCGGCTTATTCCAGCGGCAACAGCCGCACACGCACCGGTACCACAGGCCAAGGTTTCACCCACACCTCGCTCGTAAACGCGTAGTTGGATAAAGCGCTTATGTACTATTTCCATAAAACCAACATTCACACGCTCTGGAAAGCGTTCATGCGCTTCAATCAATGGTCCTAAATGCGCAACCTGCTGATCACTCAATTCAGGCACCTGCAAAACAGCATGAGGGTTGCCCATAGACACCGCAGAAATCTGCAAGGGTTCACCATCGACATCGATGCTGTAACTATCTGCTGGAGCATCCGCTGTAAATGGAATACTTTCTGGGTCGAATACTGGTTCGCCCATGTCTACAAGGACGCGACCATCATCATTGACCTTTAACTCAATATCGCCTTTTTTTGTTTCGACCCGAATACTATCTTTGTTGCTTAGCTTCTTCTCGCGCACGAAGACTGCGAAACACCTGGCACCGTTACCACACTGCTCAACTTCTGAACCATCGGCATTAAAAATTCGATAGCGAAAATCAACATCAGGCTTGCCAGGTGGTTCGACCAACAAAAGCTGGTCAAAGCCCACACCTAAATTACGATCAGCCATTCGGCGAATTTGTTCAGGACGAAGGTGAACATGATGGCTGATCATATCAACCACCATAAAGTCATTACCCAAACCATGCATTTTGGTAAAGTTCACCACCATATTGTTTTCTCCCGATACCTAAAATACTCTAAATGCCCACTAAGGCATCAAATTCTCAAGCGCTAGTTGATCATCAATTGTTTCACGCTTACGCGCTAATACGACTTGCTCACCATCTACAACCAGCTCTGCCACACGACCTCTGGAGTTGTAGTTCGAGCTCATTGCAAAGCCATAAGCACCTGATGACATTACCGCGAGCAAGTCGCCCGCCTTAATAGCCAAATCACGATCTTTACCCAAGAAGTCGCCCGTCTCACAAATCGGCCCTACCAAATCATAGTGATGACGCTCACAATCAGAACCCGGCTCTTTTTCTACCCGAATAATATTCTGCCATGCGCTGTATAAAGACGGGCGTAGCAGGTCATTCATCGCCGCATCGATAATCGCAAAGTGCTTATCTTCGTTGTGCTTCAGAAATTCGACCCGTGTTAATAAAACACCTGCATTCGCAGCAATGGAACGTCCTGGCTCCAAAATAACCTTTAGACCTCGATCCCCGATTTTTTCTAACAAAGCGCTGATATAGTCAGCCACTTCAGGTGGCTGCTCGTCATCATAAGTAACGCCTAAACCACCACCCAGGTCAAGGTGCTCGATCACGACCCCTTGTTCTGCAAGCTGATCAACCAAAAGCAAAACTCGCTCTAATGCATCAAGAAATGGTTCCGTTTCAGTTAGCTGGGAGCCGATATGGCAATCAACGCCTATCACCTTTACGCCAGCCAGCTTGGAAGCAGCCTGGTAAATCGCTGGGGCCTGCTCAATGGCAACACCAAACTTATTATCTTTTAAGCCGGTCGAAATATAGGGATGAGTGCCCGCATCAACATCAGGGTTCACGCGTAATGAAATCGGTGCGACTTTGCCCATCTCCAAAGCAACATCATTTAAACGATAGAGCTCTGCCTCGGACTCAATATTGAAGCAATGAACACCCACCTCAAGCGCGCGTTGCATCTCATGTGCTTGTTTGCCGACACCTGAAAAGACCACCTGATCTGCACTACCACCAGCACGCAGCACTCTTTCTAGTTCTCCGACCGAGACAATATCAAAACCGGCACCCTGCTTGGCAAGAATATTCAGTACAGCCAGATTAGAGTTTGCCTTGACTGCATAGCAAACTAAGTTCGCATGCCCTGCAAAGGCTTTTTTATAAGCCTGATAATGCGCCTCAAATGCTGCACGTGAATAAACATAACACGGGGTGCCATACTGTTCAGCGATCTGGCTTAGTGACGAATTTTCTGCATACAACTCGCCATTCTGGTACGAAAAATAACTCATGATTTATAACACTTTTTAATCGCCTGAACCGCTTCAGGCTTGGATAGAATTTGCCAATCACCCAGGATTGCTAAGCTTAGTTCTCAAACTGCTCTTCTGGGGCTCTCGTATCTCGTTTCTTTTTTTCTGCCTTATCGGAAGCAGGACTTTCCACCACTTCCGACTGATTGTGCACAGGCAAATAGAGATCACCCTTTTGGCCACAGCCTTGCACCAGTACCACACATGACATGATAAAAAGAGGCGTAAGTTTTAATCTCATACGTTTACTCACACCTCGAAATAAAGGCCGAAAAAGAATAATTTCCGAAAGGCTCATGGGAAGATACGCGTCAGCTGCCAAAAGGCAGGAATTATAACGAGTTGAAGGGCAATTGACTATTTTTAAGTACAAACCCTAACGAGAAGACTGTTTTTGTATGGCTCGATGCAGAGCCTTGTCAGCCTTTGCAAACCAGCGCAATACTTCCAGGGTTTTCGCCGAATCACTGGATGCTACGCTAAATTGAGATGAGTGATTGCTAAGCAAGACCTCCGACACCATAAGCGGCAGTCGGTCAGATACCTGCTGCTTATTAGCATAATGGATAAGCGCTTCATATTGCTGCTCTCCATGCGCGGCATTACTAAACTCCATACCCTGAAAGCTCAAGTCGCAGTTCGACTGGTAGCCTTCACTGCTAACATGAACCTGTACCTCACTCACTGCACAGTGTGGAATATCTTTCAGCGCCCGTATACGATAACCACCGTCTTTCGCCTTGGTGATTTTATTAAAGCTCACCGTAGGCATTTCACCTCCCAGGCTCATATCTGAGAGCTGCCTTGTTTCCAACATCCGAACCAGGCACTCATTCAATGCAGAAAGTAGTAGCATCTCGTCACGCCCCGTTAAAACCAGGCGCAACAGGCTACCCTGCTCGTCCAATATAATTAACTGATAGGTATCGTGATGCAAAAAGAAAAAAACCTGAATATTACCAGGCATATTGTAGGGTAAAACTGCTGCAACCAGGGTCTCTCCTGGCTGAGCGTATTCATCAAAAATAATTGGGCTATAGTGACGCTGCCCCTGCTTTAAGGCTTTGTAGAGCTCCACCTCATTTGCATAGGAAAAATACCTGAACTGCTCATCAACATACTGAACCACATAGTGACGCCCGCCCATATCGAGAACATAGCGAACAGAGCGGACACGTCCATCTGGAAAAAAAGCTTTCTTGATCGAGGTAAAGACACCTTCAACACGCGAAGCAATAATACTCGCTCGCTGAGGGCAGAAACAAAATACACGTAATTCACACTCGAAGTCACTTTGCTGTGCCAAACAAATCTGCAAATAAGACTGCAGGGTTTGCATCAGGGTATCACCCACTTCAAAACGGTGCGCACTGACTTCATTCCAGCTATTAATACTGATTTGATCTATCGTGCGTACCAGGTTAAAGCGATCGGTACTGTAGTCGAGTGCATCTGTACGATCACTTAAACGCTGCATCCCCCGTTCCGCTAATTCTTCCATGGGGTCTAAACCAACGCTCACAAACAAGACCACCTGTGTAACCTGCGCAGCCTTAACAAAGCTTGCCTGATTCACTGGTGGAAGAGGTACGCTAATACTTTGCTGCAAAGCACGAATCATCTGCTGAACTTCTTGTAGCCTGTAGCCCGTATCACCCGGTACCAGACTTAAGCGAGTGGAGCTATTTACAATGCCGTTAAAATATAGCCATGCAAGTAACTCCACCATCGAAGTAAATTTCTTCAAGGGCACTTCAAACGAAGCATCTGAATCAGTACTTAGATTCCTGTATAACAGCCAGCCGCTTTGCTCACTTGGCATCAACTGAGAGCTGGTATGGTGAATAGCCAGGTTCTCTTCCCATAAGTCCCCGACAATACCCGGATTAACCCGCTCAACCTTACCTGCTTTCTTCTGAAAATTTGCGTATAGCTTTCTGCCCAGGAGGTTAAGGTCTTCAGCGGTAATACTGGAGCGAATACCATGAGTGCGAGCATACTGTGACAAAAACCGATAACAGTAACTCAACTCTGCCACTAAGACTTGGCGCTCGACCAGAACCTCATCAACTTTCCATTTGGCGCGAGAGTCCAGGTACCTGAACTTACTCTCTGACCAACCCCAGGTTCGGACAATTTTTTCCAATAGTTTTCTCTGCCATGAAGGCCCCCTTCCCGATGGGGATCGAGAGAGTTTTTTCGCAACTTTAATGTAAAAGCTCTTCTGAACAATATCGAGCCGTTTATGTTCTTTTCTTTTATTTAAATAAGCTTCGAGACGCTGATAGACAAGAAGATATGGATCCAGATCTTCAATACCTAATTCATCATCATAAACAGCGCGCTTATAAACCTGACTCAAAGTTTCAGCTTCCGGAAGCTCTTGGGCATAAACTTCCGCCAGCAAGATTTTCAGTACTGATTTATAGGGCGAGTCCAGGCCTTTATATAGCTGCCATAGCCCAGCACCTATCAACTCACTTTTAGGAATAAACGCAGCGCTACCAAAATCGAGAACCTCTTGCTGTTTAATAAAACGTTTACTCAACAGGAGATCAACTTTCTCCTCGTATTCTCCTTCTAAATTTGGTGGAATCAGCCACCAAATTGGGTAACGCCCCGCTAATAAAATCGCAGTACGATAAAACTCGTCCAGCAGCAAATAATGTTGTGCAGAACCACTACTTTCTTTATCCATGCGGTTATTCAAGTGCCCAGCCTTAAACTTTTCCGCATTCATCAAAAAAGTATGAAGCTCCAAGCCTAGACTGTTTGCCCAATCATCTATCTTCTTGGCTTTTTCTGCGAGCGAAGCCATAGCGTCTTCGCCCAGGCCAGGGTCAAAGCACAACCATAAGTCCACATCACTCGCTTCAGAGTGCGCTAAGGTTCCAGTACTGCCCATCATGTAGAGAGCATGTATCTGGCTAAGCTGGCGGGAGCCTGACTTAAACTTAAAGGTCTGGCTAAAGGACTTTGCAATACTTAAAGCTGCTTTATCGGGTTGATAAGCCGACACGCCGGCGGGTGCATCTTGCGCGACATAACCCGGCATCAGAGGGTGGTTAACGTGGTAAAGTAAAGGCAATACATAAAGGATATCTTGATGTCGGGAAGACAAGCCCTGTCGACAGCGCTCGAAGCGATCAGCATTGACCTGCAAAAAACGGTTCTTAATGGTCTTTAAGAGTTTCCGGTCGACACCATCTTTATAGTCTGGCGCTAATTTGGTTTTAAATGTGCTCATACCCAGTCTACTACCAGATCCAGAAAGGGCTTATCAGCCATAAAACTAAAATAACTCGATCTCTGATTCCATCAACGAATCTTCCACCACGACCGGCTCACTAACAAAACTAATCTCTTCGGAAAAGAACTCCACTCCGATGTGAAAAGCACAAGCTTCCCCATCTACCTCAATATAACTGGAGAAGCGGGTAGGGCCAGGTTCAATCAAGTCGTTCAACTCAACACCAAAAGACGTCGTCGGCAGCCCCAAGGTAATCTCTTGCTCATGCGACATTAACTTTGTCTTCAAACGCCCGATCAACTGATTGGCCATTTCAGAGATCCAATCTTCCAGGGACTCCTCATCAACGACAGTGATGTTTGGTACCGGATAGGTCATAGCAAGTACAGTCATAGGCAGCTCAAGCGCAAGCGCAAGCTTGATTTCCATATCTTCAGAACCTGCATCGATAAGCGCTACCGGCGCATCTAACCAATCAGCCTCGTTAGCCGGTGACATGTTCACATCACAACTAAGGCTTGCCAGAAGCTCTTTCAAAGAGTCTTCATAAAGAACATGAATATGTTGTGCTACTTCTAGTGATTTCATAACGTTAGCTGTCTGCGCACCTTTCCATTTAAAGCAGGCTATCCCTAGGGACCACTTTCTGAGTTTAATATATTAATATGCGTCGAATAAGCTTAGACCAAGAATAATCACTAAGCCAAAGCACGCTTACAAAAATATCTCAAAATTAAGCGAGTTTAGTACTATAGTTTTTTCATGTAATAATTGTTTATCATTTTCGCGCTAAACAATCGAGCTAGCCCAAAAGCATACTCACAAGAACAACAAGGCAAACAATCTTGAGCGATAACGTACTCTCTTCTATCTCTTACTTGCATCAGTTTATTCGGTATAGCGAAGAGCAAAACCTGGAACTCAATTACTCACACATTACTAACACACTAGAAAAGCATAAGGGGCAGGACTTTATCCCCTTTAACGATTTCAAGGACTTTGTTCATGACATTTATAGTAAGTCCAGTTGTCCATGGCTAGGCCTTCACTTTGCCCAAAAAATTCAGCTTTCCAGCCATGGCAGCTTAGGTTTTGCCGTTTCTCACGGTATTGACTTAGGCGAATGCCTTGAGCTGATTAGCCGCTATTATCAAACCCGCTTGCAAGCCATCGGAATTAACATTCAAGTTAATGGCGAAGATTGCCTTTTAGAAATTAAAGAAACTTGTACATGGGAGCCCATACGAGAATTACTCTACGAAGTTTTACTCGCGTCTTTACTCAACGTTATAGAGTTTGTAATTGGCAAGGGCGTCGAACAGTGCACCGTTTGCTTCCCCTATAAGGCACCCGCATGGCAAGACAAGTACGTAGAGCTACTGCCTTGCTCTGTTCACTTTGACGCTAAGACTGCCGGAGTCACTATCCCAAAGTCTTTACTTAAGATCACCAGCGTTACGGCAAACCCTCGCTCTGTTGAACTGGCGCGCGCACAATGCGACGAAGAGCTTTCTCGTCTGAACCAATTTGATAGCCTTGAACAAAAAGTTGTCTCGCTTGTTGAACAGGCTCACGATTACTCTTTATCGATAGAAGAAATCGCGAGAAACCTGAATATGTCCAAAAGCACACTCGCGAGAAAGCTAAAAACAGAAAATACTTCTTTTAGTAAGGTCATGGCTAACTTACGAAAAGCTCAGGCAAAAAACTTACTACTGAATACCCAATCAAGCATTGAAGCCATTGCACTGACTCTAGGCTATGATGATGCTTCCAACTTTAACCGTTCATTTAAGCGCTGGTTCGATAGCTCACCATCGCAATTCAGACAAGCTCACAAACAGTCCTTATAAGCCAAGATCTAGTCTTTATTGAATCAAAATGACTACTAGTTGAGCCCAAATAACCTGTTTGCGCTAGTCACGCTCTCGTAGAATGGTTTTCATCAAAAGTGCCCACGCACCTAGATTAAACCCTATAAGAAAAACAAGAGAGCGTATTATGAACACTACCGTTTACCCTCAGCAAACTGGCGCATGGATCCGTAGCAAACGCTACTGGTACTTACTCTCTATCCTTACGCCAATGATTCCTTTAGCCTCCGCTTATGCTGCCGTTGAAACCGGTTATGGCCTTTGGCTTTGGTTTACTGTGGTTTTTCTTTACGGCATGCTACCTCTAGCTGATCACGTATTTGGTGAAGACCGCGCTAATCCAGACGACGAACTCGTTTCACAGCTCAAAGACCAAAGCTATTATGTCAATATTATGTATATTGCGACCGCCTTGCACTGGGTTTCTCTCGTTGGTATCGCCTTT
The DNA here is from genome assembly GCF_001635845.1 of Oleiphilus sp. HI0132. Taxonomy (NCBI): domain Bacteria; kingdom Pseudomonadati; phylum Pseudomonadota; class Gammaproteobacteria; order Oceanospirillales; family Oleiphilaceae; genus Oleiphilus; species Oleiphilus sp. HI0132. The sequence continues at coordinate 7,668 of NZ_LWGJ01001186.1, forward strand.
GTTGTATCTCAATATAACTGGTCCTGGATCAATATACTCGGCGCTGCACTCAGTGCGGGTATTCTCAACGGCTTAGGTTTGGTTGCAGGTCATGAAATGGGGCATAAAGTGAAAGATAGAAAGCAAGTTGCCGCTGCGAAAGTCATGCTGGCTACCAGTGGTTACGGCCACTTTTTTATCGAACACAATAAAGGACACCACAAGGATGTTGCAACACCAGAAGATCCAGCATCTTCACGCTTTGGAGAGAATATTTACAAGTTTGTAAAAAGAGAGATTCCTGGTGCGTTTCGACGAGCCTGGGGGCTCGAAGCAAACCGCTTGCACCGTTTAGGAAAATCAGAATGGTCTTGGGATAACGAGATTCTGCAACCAGCAGCGCTCACCATTTCAGCCTATACCCTGATGCTTGCCTTTTTTGGCCCGGTTATGATCCCCTTCCTATTAATCTCGGCCGCTTATGGTTGGTGGCAGCTGACATGCGCCAATTATGTAGAACACTATGGATTACTTCGTTTGAAAAAAGAAAACGGCCGCTATGAGCGCTGCCAACCTCATCACTCCTGGAATAGTAATCACAAAGCATCCAACCTGGTTTTATTACACCTTCAGCGACATTCAGACCATCATGCGCACCCTACACGCCCATATCAAGTTCTTCGTGATTACGACGACGTCCCCTCTCTACCTTCTGGCTACCCGCTTATGTTTTTGGTTGCCATGATCCCACCACTCTGGTTTTCAATCATGGACAAAAAAGTCATAGATTGGGCTGGTAATGATATGGACAAAGTCAATATAGACCCAGACTCCAAAGAACTGGTCTACAACAAATATCACCAGCCACCTGTGAGTGATAAAGTCAGCGAAACAGCCGAAGCAGCTTAAGAGACATAAGGAGGTTTAGACCATGAGTCAATTTCAATGCCCTGACTGCGGCTATATATATGATGAAGCTAAAGGTGCCGAGCACGAAGGCTACCCCGCTGGCACTAAGTGGGAAGAGGTTCCTGAAGACTTTCCCTGCCCTGAGTGCTTTGTCAGAGAAAAACCAGACTTCATCGCCCTATAAAGCAATCAACTTACCCGGACAGAGCAATGCCCGGGTATTTCTACAAAAGGCCAAGCTTGATCTATATCAGCTTGGCAGCATAAATAATTTTATTTTAGAGCGAACCCGGAGCTCACACTCGTTCCCATTAATTCACCCACGCGATGCCCAGAACAACTATCACGTTTATCAAGCTGGCACATACACTAAGCAAACGACTGCAGCACCACCACACAACTGTTTACTGGTTTTGACGATCCGTGAACTAGAATTTGTTTAGGCCCTTTTCCTTACCTTTATTTCGCTTTCAATGCGCTCTAATCTAGGCTTGCAAATATTTCGCACAGCAATCGCAAAGGACAATTCACTATGCACCTACTCAACCCAAAGAAGTTTGCTCAAGAATAACCTGACAAAGAAACGCGCGACATCATGCTAAAGACTATCGACTTCTTTGAAGGGCTAGGGCTCGCGAAAACCAAAGCCAATTATGAGAGTCGACGCTGGTACACTGAGTTTCTTGAATTCAACAAGAAGGAACAGATTTTTGCCAAACTACTCACCCCAAAAGGGCTCGGAAAAACTCGCTTCCACGACTATCACTTGGCGTATGATAAATGCGACTTGCCCAACGTCAATATTTTCAAAAAGCAGATAGCCATCTTCAAAAAAATGCTCATGCTGGCCCGCCCAAATAAGATGCAAATTAAGGACATCGACTTTTTACTCATTGTCGGTGAGTTATTTACCTTGGTCGCTTACGGCCAGTTGATTTTAGAAAGCTGGGATCTGAATGAAATTGACGATGACCTAATTGATCAAATATTTGATTTTATGGTCAGAGACTTCTCAAAATATGCACTTCAACTTTACTCTAAAACTAGCAACACAAAGGTTCAGCAAGTTTTCTGTCAGCTGATGCTAAGCAAGCCAAAGGCTTATTCGAGGCGCTTTGAAAAAGTTCTGAACGACTTTGCCTATGCGAAGAAAGACAGCTATAAAATGAATTCTTAACTATTTTTGCTATACTAGCTTGGTCCGGTTTTTAATAATTCGGGCCAGCTAGTATTTTGACTCCGATATTTCTAAGGTAGAAATTATGCAGGAAAAAGCGAAAGAGATTCTTATCATCGGTACTTACGGTATCGATATATTTCACGGCATGGTCGACGAAATGGAACAACGGGGCTATTTGGTTTTTACCACGACCTCAGCCCAAATAGCCCAAGAATATCTTCAAAATAGGAAGTTCGATGCAATTATTATCAATCTTGAGCCTGACGGAAAAGGAAGCGTTGCCGAAAGCGGACTGCTAAATAAGTTTATTGAATCGCCCTTGCAAGCCAATGCGATTTGTCTGGGCGTGAGTGCTCACTACCCTCACTCCCTGCCAAGCGATAAGAATGAAAAACACCTACAAATTCTGGCGGGCTGGCTCACCCTACCAGTTAAAGCAAACGTGCTCGCTGACCACATTGTCGAGCTGATAGACTCTCCCCATAAATTTACGATTAAGGAAAAACTAACTTCCTTGTAGGCTTAATATTGTTTAGCGCGTATTTGATGCACTTCTCATTATTTTCGTTCTGGCGACTACTCAGCCTTAAAACTGACCGTTTATCGGAGACTTGATTACAAAGTCATAGCGTTTTCTTAAGCTATATCTATCGCCCCTTACTGTAATCGTAGGTAGAGCAATGCAATCACTTCAGCTGGTAGATAACTTCATCGCACAGTTCAACTTTGTCTGTGCTTACAGTGAAGAACAAAAACGTATAGCTTATCAAATACGTTTTAAACAGAGCAAAGAAGACTTTGACGGACTCACTCATGTTGAGCAGGTCATTGACCAATATGACCACAACTCGACACACCTGCTCCTTCAAGAGAATAGCAGCAGACAATATATTGCCTGCATACGTATCAGCCACTCAGTTGAAAGCTTATCAGCGCAACCCACCTTGCCCTGCCAAAGGGCAAACTCCTGCTCACTAGGGTTTATCGATCAGGTATTTTCCTCTGGATGCCATTTATCTTTGTGCGAAATATCTCGACTTAGCATCAACCCCGAGTATTGCGACACCGAAGCCAAAAAGTACAGTTTTTCAGAAGCAATGTATCTGGCAGCCTTCTCTCTTGCACGTTTACGCTTCGATGACCGAATTTTACTTTCGCTCCCCTGCAACGAATTCAAACGCTTACGAGCTCGCGGCCTCCAGCTAGAGCAGACCACGAACAAGCTGAACAGCGATAGTGAAGACTTATTCTGGCTCTCCAGTGAATCCGGTATTCTGGATAACAGCCCCGCTTATGATCTTTATCAACATATTCTCGGCTGTATTACTCATCAACTCAATCAACCTCTTTTAGATGGCGATGACCTTATCGCTAATGAGGGAGTCTAAGCAAAACATAACAAGTTCGTCCGTCATGGCAGCTTATGTTACCGATGTATAATCTTCCATATCACAAATGCTACCTATTAGTTATTCATAAGTTTGAGGGTTTCAGCTAGACTCTTATTTTTATCTCGTCTCGCATTACTCTTTACTTAAGGAGCCATCGTGGATCTAATCGAAGCTCGATCTATGCAAGCCAAGTGCATACTCAATCTGATGACAGTTGTCGCCAAAGACAACCTTTCAATTACGCAAAGGGAAGATCTACCAGAAAAAGCCTACGATATTGGCTGCCTAGTGGGAATGCTTGAAGGCGAGATTTTCAAGATCGTCAAAAGTCGCAGTAGCATCGTCGACGACCTTCCTTTTAAAGATAAAATCCTCGAACAATTTGTGAACGGCGTAACTGTAGTTATTCATCGCTTGCTGCTCGACGAAAATCAGGACCAACTCGCTCAAGATCAAGCACGCCTTGATCGACTTCGACAAGAACTAAAACAAAATCTAGAACATACAGAAACCCTCCTGGAAAATGCTACTCGCCTTGAAAGTGCACTTAGCAATAATGCTTTATATCGTGACTCGGCAGAGGTCTTATCAACCTTCCAAAGCAATGTCGCGACCATGCAGAACATGTATCAGGTTAAGGCTCAAGAACATGAGATGTTAAATATACTTGTCGACAAGAATGAAGCCTTACTGCTACAAACCGACCACTCACTGTCAGCACTGCCAAAGCTAAGTGATGCCAGCAAACTAGTCGACCTCAAACAAGAATTTCTCCGTATTGAGCAAGACACATAGAAACTGTATTACGGGCCAAGCATGACCAACCTAATCGACCTTTCGCACAATATGCAAACCTTTAAAGAGCTACGCGTTCAACAAGACGGGCACGTCTTGCTTGTCTCGTTGAATAGACCTGATATTCACAATGCGATGTCTCACGAAGCAATGGTTGAAGAAATCGAGCGTGTATGCGATTTAGCAAACAATAACAGCGAAATTCGCGTCATGGTGCTGACCGGAGAAGGAAAGAGTTTCTGCGCCGGCGGCAATGTCAAAGATATGCTCAATAAAACTGATATGTTTGGCGGCAATAAAGAAGAAATAGAACAAAGCTATAAAAACGGAATTCAGCGTATTCCTTTGTCCTTATGGAATATCGAGATCCCCGTTATTGCCGCCGTAAATGGCGCCGCAGTCGGTGCAGGCTGTGACCTGGCAATGATGTGCGATATTCGCATCGCTTCCGATAAAGCCCGCTTTGCCGAAAGCTTTGTCAAACTTGGCATCATTCCGGGAGACGGCGGCGCGTGGTTCTTGCCAAGAATTATTGGCATAGCAAAAGCCAGCCAAATGGCACTGACTGGCGATATGGTTGATGCTCAAACAGCGCTATCTTGGGGGATGGTGTCTGAGTGCATCGAAACTTCAAACATGCTTGAGCGCGCACTTTCAATCGCACATAGCATCGCTTCAAACCCGCCTCTTGCCGTTCGAGCCACTAAGAAGCTACTACGTCAAAGTGAACGACTCAAATTACCTGAAATGCTAGACCAATGTGCAAAAGTTCAAGCTGGTCTGCATCAAACAGAAGATCACTTAGAGGCAGTGAAAGCTTTACTAGAAAAACGCGCTGGGCAATATCACGGGCACTAAAGCAGTAAGTTTTAGGTCTTCTTATGCAAGAGAGGCCATCACCACTATTTTGGAAAAATTTAGCCAATGGAAACTCTTTCTATTTTGGTCGACGTACAGAATATTTACTACACGACCAGACAAGCCTATGGCCGCCATTTTGATTACAATGCATTTTGGGCAAAGGTGACCCAAAATCGACACGTCGTTAATGCCGTGGCCTATGCAACGGAGCCCGCAGATGAAAAACAGAGACAGTTTCAGAATATACTTAGAGCGATAGGGTTTAAGGTAAAGTTGAAGCCCTACATTCAGCGCGCTGACGGCTCTGCTAAAGCTGATTGGGATGTCGGTATCACACTCGATGCTATGGAGTTTGCGGCACACAGTGACATCCTTGTTTTAGCATCTGGTGATGGAGATTTCGACCTGCTCGTCGATCGAATCAAACTGAAACACAGCTCTGCTGTAGAGGTCTACGGCGTTAAAGCACTAACAGCTTCGTCACTGATATGTTCCGCCACTAAGTTTGTCGCAATAGATACTGATTTATTACTTAACTAAATTCAGATCAAGCGATATGCTCGCCACTATTATCTTTACAACAATCTCATCGAGACTCTGAGTACTTATACTCAATAAACAATGTCATGAATATGCTCGGGGTCATCTGTCGTTAACTCCCCTCGCTCCAATTTCTTCTCTACACCTGGCCCTAATACTGGCTTCATATCCCTGGCATGTAAGTCATGTGCACAATGATCGCAAGCAAAACGAGGGCTGGAAACATGACCACAAGTTTTATGCTGGAACATAATCGGTGCACCGTCACCATCACATAGCCACTTGTCACCCCATTGAACAACCGTCATCAGCACCGGATAAAGATCCATTCCTTTCTCAGTTAAATGGTATTCATAACGAGACATCTTCTCGTCATATAAGACTTTGGTTAAAACCTCAGCTTCCACCAAACGATTTAGACGGTCAGACAAACGATGGCGGGTTATCCCTAAAGATTTTTGAAACTCTGAGAAGCGCCTGACGCGGCGAAATGCGTCCCGGATGATTAACAGCGTCCAACGATCACCAAATATTGATAATGCTCTAGCAATTGAACAAACCTGAGAGTCAATCTCTTCCCAACGCATAGCTACCTCTTTGCATTTTATTTGAATTATTCGCGCCTAATAAGACTAGCCACTGTTCCAATATACAAAGTTGATCTAAATCAAACAAAGCCATTATACCAGAAATAGAACAGTATTTTAGCAAGTCGTCACAATAGATTCACTTGACGAGTTCTATTATGGAACCATATATTTTACACAAGGTTCCAAAACGGAACTGTGATGAATTTGGCATTTTTACCCTAAGCCATATTTGTCTAATCCACCAAATAGTGAGGACTCGCTTATGAGCATCATGAAAGCTATTTCTAAATGGATTGATTACGAACTAGGGATTAGAAACATTGATTTGGAATTAGAAGCAGGCGACTTAGACTGAGCTTGCAGTTCGTATTCCTTCATGAGTTTACTTGTATTTATCGAAGCGCCAATACTTGCGCTGTAGTCTTTAAATAGACATTAAGAGGAATAAAATTATGTTTGGATTTCCATTTTTTACTAGCCTTATCGTAACGGTTGCAATGGTTGTCGGTTTTTCATTTATTATTAACCACGGCATCCAAAAGAAAAAAGCTAACAATGAAGACGCTATCTCTAATACAAGCCAAGGCGAAAAAGACACTAACTGCCACGCCTAAGCTAAGATCGCCGCTCTATTGAGCGAGTAAAATTGAGATAGAAAAATTGAGGCTGCTACATAGCAGCCTCTTTCGTTCTAGCCTACCGAAGCCTTCAGTGCTTGCTCCAAATCTTCAAGAATGTCATCGATATGCTCGATACCGATTGATAGTCGAATCATTTCAGGCGTAACACCCGCGACTTTCTGTTCTTCCTCTGTCATTTGCCTGTGCGTTGTCGAAGCAGGATGACACGACAATGATTTAGCATCACCAATATTTACCAAACGCTTAAACAGTGCCAAGGCATCATAGAAACGCGTACCTGCCTCTAAACCACCTTTAATTCCAAAGGTCATAATGGCCGACGGTGTACCTTTCATATATTTTTTGGCTAGCTCATGGTTCTCATCTGAGGGCAAGCCACCATAACCAACCCACTCAACTAGATCGTGCCCTTCTAGAAATTCGGCCACTTTTATTGCGTTTTCACAATGACGTTCCATACGAAGACCTAGCGTTTCAATTCCCTGAAGCAATAAAAAGGCATTCATAGGTGATAAGGCCGCCCCGGTATTACGCAAAGGAACTGTCCGGCATCGTCCAATAAAAGCTGCTGGCCCCATTGCCTCGGTATAGATCACGCCATGGTAAGCAGGTTCTGGCTCGTTCAACATAGGGAATCGTTCAGCATGCTCCGCCCAGGGGAAGTTTCCTGAGTCAACGACAATCCCGCCTAACGAATTACCATGCCCACCCATATACTTGGTAAGCGAATGAACAACAATATCTGCCCCATACTCAATAGGCTTACATAAAGCTGGCGTGGCAACTGTATTATCAACGATAAGCGGCACCCCCTTATCATGCGCAATCTTCGCCATGCCTTCCAGATCGATAACATTACCCGCGGGGTTACCAATACTCTCGCAATAAACGGCTGCGGTATTTTCATCAATCAGCTTTGCTAAGGACTCAGGCTTATCATCTTCAGCGAAACGTACATCAATTCCCTGGCTCGGCAGCATATGCTTGAAAAGTGTATAAGTACCGCCATAGAGCTGAGGTACTGAAACAATATTCTTGCCCTTGCTGGCGATCGTTATAATCGCGTAATGAATGGCAGCACTGCCAGCACTCACAGCCAAGGCCGCAATACCTTTTTCTAACTCCGCTACTCTTTTTTCAAGCACATCGTTAGTGGGGTTCATTATTCGCGTGTAGATATTACCCGGTACAGCCAGGTCAAATAAGTCAGCACCATGTTGAGCATTATCAAACTCGTATGCGACTGTCTGGTAAATAGGTGTTGCTACGGACTTGGTTGTAGGGTCTGTTTCATATCCGTGATGAATTGCGATGGTATCGTCTTTCATTTTAATCCTCGGCAATAATGATGAATGTTGGCGAATACGGGACACCGGAACAAAGAATCATAGATCAATTCCCAATAACACACACGCACTCAGATCAATGAAATATAAATAAACTTTCTTTGTGACTTTTTCTCTTTTGCTTCTGTCTATGCTTCTGAATTTAAATTTCAAACTCACTTTTTTACTTAATCAAGGAAGCTTAAATGGAAGATATCAATCAAAGCAGCGATCAGATTCAAGAGCTGTTACAGACAGCCTACACACTCAGCTTAAGTTACGGCCCCAAACTGGTCTTAGCGATCGTTACGCTCATCATCGGCCTATGGGTCATCAATCGCTTCATACGCACTCTTAACAACAATCTCACAAGCAAGGTCGATGCGACGCTTGGTCAATTCGTCTGCAGCATTCTTTCAGTTATTCTGAAAGTAGTCTTGTTGATTTCAGTTGCCTCGATGGTCGGCATCGAGACAACATCATTTGTGGCAGTACTCGGTGCTGCCGGCTTAGCTGTTGGCCTAGCTCTTCAAGGAAGCCTAGCCAACTTCGCCGGAGGCGTTGTCATTCTGCTATTCAAGCCTTTCAAGGTAGGAGACCTGATTGAAGCTCAGGGCTACATCGGAAGCGTATCTGAAATTCAGATTTTCAACACCATTCTAAAGACGGGCGACAACCGAGTCGTCATCATTCCAAATGGCTCTCTTTCGAGCAGCAGCATGGTGAATATTAATAAAGAAACTACTCGCCGAGTCGATCTGAGCTTTGGCATTGGCTATGGCGACGATATTGACCAGGCCAAGTCTCTGCTGAAGTCACTCGCCAGTCATGATGCCCGAGTACTCAAAGACCCGGCTCCTGTATTTGTCGTTGCAGAACTTGCCGACAGCTCGGTTAACTTTACAGTCCGCTTATGGGTCAACACTAGCGACTACTGGGGTGTATTCTTTGATATGCAAGAAGGCGTGAAGAAAGCATTTGATGCGCACGGCATTTCAATCCCCTACCCACAACAAGATGTATATATGCATCAAGTAGCATAAACAAGAGACATTACTCTAGTAAATCGCTAAGATACGGCCAAAATTGAATCGTATCTTAGCCAAGCTTTATGAAAGGAAGAAATACTATGCAACACCTTAAACTTGCCACAGCAATTGCTCTCATCTCTACAAGCCTAAGCGCCACAGTAAACGCTGAAGAGGTCTCTGAACCTAACTGGGATGCAACGGCTGAACTTGGTTTTGTGATGACCAGCGGCAACTCGGATACAGAAACACTAAATGCCAAATTTAATGCTTCAACTGAATACACTGATTGGAAGCACACACTTCAACTAGAGGCGCTTAACAGCTCATCAAATGACGTAAGTTCTGCAGAAAGATATTTTGCTGAAGCGCAGTCTGACCGAAAGCTCTCTGATAGAGCTTATGCGCTTGGCGTCATCTCGTGGGAAAAGGATCGCTTTAGCGGTTTTGACCATCAAACCTCTATCGCACTGGGTTTAGGCTATAAAGCTATTGCAGAAGATAATATGGAATTGAATTTCGAGCTTGCGCCTGGTTATCGTGTGATCGAAGACAACAATGGCAATAACGAAGAAGATAGCATTATTCGTGCAGCTGAGATCTTCTCTTGGAAATTCAATGAAACATCTAGCCTTGACCAGTTCCTGAATACAGAAGCCGGCGACAGTAACACTGTGACACGTTTTGGTATCTCCTTAACCAGTCAGGTGCAAGAAGCCTTGTCAATGAAGGTTGGTTACACCATTAAGCATAGTTCTGATGTTCCAGCAGGTGCTGATAAAACTGATCGTGAAACGTCTGTCACGTTAGTCTATAAGCTGTAGCATTACTTTTTATGTAGGCAGCGATGGTGCTAACCCGCCAGCGAGCCGCGCAAGGCTCTGCCTACAGCAGAAAAGAAAGTATCAATCTGAAATTTCAGATACAAAAAAGGCAGCTTAATCGCTGCCTTTTTTATTGAAGCTTGAAACGCTTACTTCAACAATTCTTTAGCTTGCTCAACCCAAGAGTCTGAGCCGCGTACTGATTTGAACTCAGCCAACTTATCGGCAGGTGCATTAACGATATCTTCCAAGCTATTAAATCCCGCTGCATTCAATTTCTTAACCGTCGCAGGGCCAACACCTTTCATCGAAGAAATACCAGACTTAGCTGCACCAGTGGCTTTCTTAGTTGCTGTTGACGCTTTTGCTTTAGCAGTAGTCGCCGCCTTCTTAACAGTTGCTTTGGCTTTTTTAGCAGGCGTCTTTGGCGCTGGCATAATCTTATCCGCCAGAGGAAGCTTGCTTAATGCATCTTCAAGTTGACCAACCAGCTTATTCTTAGTCTCTAGCAAAGCTTCAGCACGCTCTTCAAATTCTTTCTGCTGCTTATTTAGCTGCTTTTGATACTGCTTCTCGATTTTCTTCAACCACTTTGTTGCAGGCTTAGTCGCCTCTTCACGCAACTCGTTTACTTGTGCAGTCAAATCATCAACCTGCTTCTGTAAATCTTTCTTAGTTGAAGTAACTTTCTTGTTGATATCTTTCAACAAGTCATTGCTCAGCTCTTTAACCTGAGAAACTTTCTTATCAATCTTCTTTGACGTTTTACCCATGCTTCACCCCTATTAAAACTACAAACAAATTAAACAATAAATACTAAACAGTATAAAAGTTACACGTTTTTTTTAGAGCATAACAACTAAAATCACGTGCACTAATGGTATTTTTATAATTTCTAACATGGCAGATTCAACTAATCCAATTTGCCATGTTCTTTAATATAGTCCTTTACCAAGCTCTCAATTAGCTTTTGTATACTCGTTTCTTGCTCTATCGCAATAATCTTCAGTGCTTTCAATGTTTTCTTATCTAAACGTAGGGAGGTATTTTTCTTAGCCTTCTCTTTTTTCTCGGATGCATGCACTTGATCAAGCTGAGGAGTCTTAGCCGTACCTTTCGACACTGCATCGGTTTTCTTATCTGTACTCTTGCGACTCATAAAGAGACCCCTTGTCGTTTCACTACCCTATAAACGGCATAGTAACATCCATTCATCCATATTGCCGAGCACCATAAAAGGCAAAGGCGCGAATTATCGCGCCCCTACATTAGCTTCAAGATGGCACATTAAGCCTTCTTCAGCGCCTTTTTCAGCTTGCTGATTTTCTTAGTCTGCTTGGCTACTTTAGCTTTACGCGCTTTGATCTCTTTCTTGATAGATTTTGTTTTCTTAGACATGGTAAATCACCTTTCTTTGTGTAAATAACATTAATTGACGTAATGACGTCACTACGTCAATATCTATCCTAGACCTACATAACCGGAAATACAAAGTATTTGAACCTCAGGACTTAAATTGTCATCAAACTGTCACATAAGTCCTATTTAAATAGTCCGGTTGATTAAGCTGTATGCGAGTAGTTTCAAAATGACGAACAAGCAAGATTTTATAGAGAAAGAACTGAGTTGGCTGTCCTTCAATGAGCGCGTTCTACAGGAAGCCGCTGATGCAAACGTACCGATTGTCGAGCGGGTCAGGTTTCTCGGTATATATTCCAATAATATGGATGAGTTCTTCCGTGTTCGTGTCGCCGACGTAAAGCGAAAAATTTTTATTAAGAAAGACCAAGGCGAAGATGCCAGTGAAGATCGAGAATTACTTAAGAAGATTCAAAAGAAAGTCATCAAGCTAGGCGAACGGTTTGACGAAATCTATATTCACGTTTTGAAATGCCTGGCCCGGCGCAACATTTTTCTGATCAACGAGCAACAGTTATCTCCAGAGCAAGGGGAATGGGTTAATCAGTATTTCAAAGACAATGTTCTGCAATACATTAACCCTATAATGTGCGAGGGAAAAATCGACCTTGCTCAGGTATTGGATGATGACATCACCTACCTTGCGGTCGAACTAATTCGCAAAGGCGAATCTAGATATAGTTTGGTTGAAGTACCCTCAGACGATATGAGCCGTTTCATTGAGCTACCTAGAATCAAGGGGCAAAAGCGCCGCTGCATCATCATGCTTGATAATATTATTCGCTACTCTCTGAAGAGCGTCTTCAAAGGCAATTATAAGTTTGATGAAATTCATGCCTATTCCATGAAGATGACTCGTGATGCGGAATACGGGCTATCTGAAGATATTGACCAATCTCTACTAGAGCAGATGTCACTCAGCATTAAGCAACGCATGACAGCTGAGCCAGTTCGCTTTGTCTATGACAGGGAAATGCCGAAATCCACACTGAACTACTTGCTTGATAAAATCGGCATCTCAAATTATGACGCCGTCATCCCGGGTGGCCGCTATCACAACTTCAGAGACTTCATCAGTTTCCCTAATATCGGGCGCAACTATTTAGAATATTCACCGCTTCCGAGAATCGAAAGCAAGAAGTTCGCCGCTCACAAAAGCAGCTTCCAGGCGATTTCTGAAGGCGATATTTTACTTTATTACCCGTATCACAAGTTCAACCATTTCACCGAGTTCGTACGGCAGGCATCATACGATCCTAAAGTTGAACATATCAGTATCAGCATTTATCGCGTCGCCAAAAAAAGCCGAATTATCGATGCCCTGATCAATGCGGCAAAGAATGGTAAAAATGTTCGCGTCGTGGTTGAGCTGCGCGCCCGCTTTGACGAAGAAGCAAATATAGAATGGGCGAAGGTACTGACCGATGCGGGCATCAAAGTAGACTTTGGTGTGCCTGCATTGAAGTGCCACACCAAGCTTTGTTTAATTGGACGCAACGAAAGTGACGGCTATAAGCGCTACGCTCATATCGGCACAGGTAACTTCCACGAGAAGACCGCAAGGATTTATACCGACTTCTCTTTATTTACCTGCCACGATGAAATTACCGCCGAAGTAGAAGACGTATTTAACTTCATTCGCTTCAGCTATAAACATTATCACTTCAAACACATTATCGTCTCGCCAAATGATTTCCGGCCACGTGTTCACAAGTTGATTGATCGTGAGATAAAGCACGCCGAGAAAGGCCTGACTGCCGAAATCATGCTGAAGGTCAATAACCTGGTCGATGACGAAGTCGTTGGGCACCTCTACAAAGCAAGCCAGGCTGGCGTAAAAATTCGCATTATTATTCGTGGCATGTGCACCCTTTTACCCGGCGTTAAAGGTTTGAGCGACAACATCAAAGTTATTAGCATTGTCGATCGTTTTCTGGAGCACCCACGTGTGTCGATATTCTCCAACCAGGGCGAGCATGAGATTTATATCTCATCTGCAGACTGGATGACCCGCAACATCGACCACCGTGTTGAAGTAGGCTGCCCGGTTTACGACAAACAGCTTCAAAAGCAGATTCTGGATATCTTCGAGATTCAATGGTCAGATACCACCAAAGCGCGAATCATCGATGCGAAGCAGACCAATCAATATAAACCACGGGGTAACAAACGTAAGATTCAATCCCAACTGGCGATTCATGATTATATCGCCAAGCTTGAGAAGTGAGGTCATTGGTGCTTGCTTAGGTTTTAGCCTATTACAGGTTAGTAGAAGAGGGCGGAATGGCGGCAAGTTGGACTCTCGGCCCTTCCACACTGTGCCTTCCCGCACCACAACTCCGTCATTCCCGCGCAGGCGGGAATCCATTGTCTTGAATAGAACGCAGCATTTGAAACCGTCGTAGTAATCGAATTAATAAGGTTTGGGTCAAAAACAATGGATCCCCGCATGCGCGAGGATGACAACGGTGGGATATCATAACGTTAGGGGGTAAACATCTAATCGCGAACCGGTACACTTTGGCGTACATCCGACCAAAATCAAAACAAGTACCTATGTCTCGAAATGGCACTTTCCAGTCCAGACCTTATCAACGAGCTAGATCAGTTTCAAAAGATTGGAGAACATTAAAGCCGTGCAAACTAGCAGAGCCTTATTGCTGTTTTTTGAAAGGCAAATAAGTACTCGCATCCTCATAATAAGCTTCGAGCATTTCATTTTCTTTGCTAATAAATTCCGCAACGGGCTCTCGAAACCCTTCTTCAGCCAGCCAGTGGTTTGAGTAAGTATAAGTCGGACGAAAGCCTCGTTGGATTTTATGTTCACCCTGAACTCCGGGGTCAAACCTAGCCAGGCCATTCGCGATACAGTATTCAATCCCTTGATAGTAACAAAGCTCGAAATGAAGATTATTAGCCTCTTCGATACAGCCCCAATAACGACCGTACAAGGCATTATCGCCCTTAAAATTTAATGCACCAGCAATGTACTCGCCATTTCGCTTTGCCATCATCAACACAAGATACTCAGGCATCTCTGAAGCAATACGCTCAAAAAATGATGGCGATAAATAGCCACCATGACCGCTACGTTTGGCATAGGTGATTTGGTAAAAGTCATAAAAGCTACGCCAAAGCTCAGCGTTTATTTCCCTACCTTCCCATACCTCTACTTCTATTCCTTGCTGGGAAATACTTGCACGTTCTTTCTTAAGATTTTTTCGTTTTCGTGAGCTAAAAGAGGCGAGAAAGTCATCAAAACTCTGATAGCCCTCGTTCGTCCATTGAAAGTGCACAGCCTTACGCTGAAGAACCGGAGGCTTGAAGACTGTCGATAGTTCTGAACCAGGGAATAACAGATGCCAACCCGAGTAGCCTTGCTCATGACAATGCTTTGGAGCAAAGTCATGCAAGGCCGTAATCACGGCGCTATGATCAATACCCTCTCGTATAAGTATCCGTGAACCGGTAATGGGGGTGAAAGGAATGGCTGAAACTAACTTGGGATAATAAGCCAATCCATATTGATGGTAAGCATTCGCCCAAGCATGGTCAAAGACGTATTCACCATAGCTATGCTGCTTAACATAGCTAGGAACAGCGGCGACCAATGTATCGCCCTGATAAGCCATGAGGTGATGCACCAACCATCCTGAGCATCCACCAACCGCTTGTGTTTTTTCCAAGGCATCGAGAAAGTGGTAGCGCACAAAGGGGTAGCCCTCACCTGCCAAGGAATTCCAGGCCTGCTCTCCCACCTCAGCAATTGAGGTGACGTAACGGAACTCAATAGTCATCCTGTTGCCACACTTATTTAGCTGAAAGCAAAGTATCCAATACTTTGTCTACGTGCTCAAACATCGTTTGTTGCGCGCTTTCCGTCGGATGAATACCATCGTCTTGCATCATACCTTCAACACCAGCAACCCCTTCCAATAAGAAGGGAACTAAGGATAGATCCATTTGCAATGCCAGGTCTGAGTATATATTCGCAAAGGCTTTGGTATAACGGTCACCATAGTTAGGCGGTATCTGCATGCCTAGCAATATTACTTGGGCTCCAGCCTCTTGTGACATCACAGCCATCGCTTCTAGGTTATTACGAATCTGCCTAACCGGGGTTCCTCGTAAACCATCGTTTCCGCCAAGTTCAATAATGACGATAACGGGCTGATGAGTTGATAAGGCCTTACCTAAACGATAACGGCCACCGGTAGTGGTATCACCGCTGATACTTGCATTGATCACGCGATAGTTATCGCCCAG
>NZ_LWGJ01001187.1:0-4401 GCF_001635845.1 Oleiphilus sp. HI0132
ATGAGACTGCGAAAATGAATCCTGTATCAAATGAAAAAAGGGGAGAACGTTGCGAGTTCTGTTATGAACTGTTCACCAATCACTCAGTTTTATGATTATAGTGATCAATCTTCCGACAAGCATGAGATAAGCGACCATATGCCGGTAAAGGTAGGTGAAAGTTGCGGAGAGGATATTGATGATGCCATTACAGCTTCCGCAAAAATCATTTGGTTTGCTACAAAAAATAAGTCTGCGCTTGAAGTTGAGAATTATCTGAAAGAGCATGTATTTGTAAGCCCCAAGAATAATAAGGGTATAAAAGATGCTGGCCCTGGTGTTTGCTACAAAAAAGACGAAGGTTTCTTTTCATGGCTGTTTTAAATATTCAGAGCATATGCAATCAGAGCCATTCTCTACTTGGGTAAATAATTAACGGAAAAAACAATGAGTGCAATTCGTGACGAGCTTGTAGCAACGGCCCTAGAATGGCAAAAGAGGTTTGGTGTTGCTCCTGCTATTACTTCTGCAATATCAGAGCTTGATGCAGCATTATTAGTGGGAATGACTGAAAACGAGTATTCATCGTTCATGCAATCTCAAACTGCTGTGCAGAAAGGTCATGATTTTGTTTTCAAAGGTATTCGTTATCAAGTTAAAGCAAATAGACCTTCAGGAAAGCCAGGAAGCAAAGTAACACTTGTTCCAAAAGCAAAAAACTATGAATGGGATATCCTTGTTTGGCTTTTATATAACAAAGAGTACGAGCTTCAAGAAGCTTGGGGATGGCAGGTTGATACTTATAAACAAGTGTTTCATGAGATCAAACGTCTCTCGCCAAAGCATTATCGTGGTGGAAACAATCTATTGATAAAATCATCTCAATAAGGCGGAAAAGGTTGGGCACGTACTGTGCCCAGATAGCTAAATTAGGTTCCAAGCTTTGGCAGCACGAATCCAAATATAAACAGCAACTATTGCTAAATATGGATCTACTGGTGTCATAAAGACCTCCCATCAATCAAGGTGAATCGGAGATCATAGAATGCGCTATATATGCAAACCTTTGGTGATCAAATGCTTACGAAAAACATCGCTTTATAGCTTATTAAAGGGCGAAAAATTAGGAATGGAGAAAGATATGGAATTTCTAGATCTAAAGGGAAATATGGTGAAGTTTGAGCCTTTTACAGAACGCAATGTGCGTAGCGAATTAATTTTGGCTATGCCAGGTGAAAGGCATATGGATGTAGCTAAATCCTATCGAGATATGCTTCCTGGAGACAAGAAGGATTCCGTTGTGGTTACTGACTTAACTTCAAGTATCAAACTCTAATATAACGGAAAAGGTAATTGTATGATGTCAATGAAACTCATCAAGGGAGTGATTATATGTCTTACTTCTCTTTGTCTGATCTCTTGCGGGATTAATAAAATAAAAATTGCTGACAAAGCTACAGGCCCTAAGGAGTTGTACGTTAATCTTTCAAGAGACCCTCTTCTAATAACAATAGAGCTAAAAACCATACTCGAATCTAAAGGGTATAAAGTAGCTCTTAGTACTGAAGAATCAAGTAAGGAAGTAACTATTCATTCAGATTCAAACACTGAAACTACTTATAAAAATGTTAGTTCCTCGAATAATAGGTATGAGCTAATGCTCGGCTATCAACCTATTCAAGACAGAATAAAGCTCATCGTGGCATCAGTAAGAGATCGAGAAAAGAACAAAATTCTTGGCACTTGGCGCTGGTCTTGGAGTCAAATGATCCCTGCTCCTACTATCGAAGGCGCGATTTACCTAGTTGAAGAAAATCTATTGGCTAAAGTATTTGAATAAGAGCAGGGCTTAGCGCTTCTAATCGAACGGAAAATTAGGTTTCTGGTCAAGAGGATAGTATGACGACTTATTCTGTAACGTGTACGGTACAAGGCCTAGAACCACTTCATGTCGCGTTGCTTGAGCAGGCTGGTTGCCACGTTACTGATGATCGAGTTAGCTATGATATATCTCTCCAAACTGAAGAGACAGATAACGAATTTACTGAAAGGTCGAAGAGGTGGATCAATAGGGAACTATCTCGTGTGAACGCTTTAACTGAAAGATTCTTCGAAGCCACCGCTTTTGAATTCGAGCCTCGTATTGGGAATATCACTGTTAGACCTGCTGCGGCATGGGGGTATGTGCCACAAAAGCCTCCAAGCCATAATGGGTGGGAGGATGAGGGTCTAGAGTTTCGTCTTAATGCATGGAATGTAGCTAGTAAGACAGAAGATGTAGTACTACGATTTGTCATGCTTGATACGATCTGCGAATCCACTGAGGTCAATCAGGACTGGGCAGATAGAGATAAGTGGCCTCCTCGCTTTGCTGAGGTTCGGCTTGTTCGAAACTTGTTAGTTCATGGGAAGGAAGAAGCTAGAGGTGAAGTCCTTCAATATCTACAGCTATGTACTAGAGATATCCAGGGCAATAGATTTACTAATCGCCATAAACATCTCGAATTAGCTAGACTAAGGGCTCCCTTTCTATCATTAGCGGTATGGAGAGTCATTATCGATGGTTGTGTTGACACTGAAGTTGATCTCTACGCCGATGATCCCGCACCAATTCGAGGTATCTTCACGATAGATGAAGGCCCGTATCCAATTGTTAATCAAAACAAGAATAGTTAAACGGAAAAACGGAAAAACGGAAAAGGAAAAACAGGGAGAGATTATGGGTGTTTATAGTTGTTCTGACTGTGAGAGTCCAATTCAAGCTAAGGAAGCAAAATTCTGTACTCATTGCGGTTCGAAGATAGCTCACCCTGTCGCTCCTGAATACTTAATACCTGGAAAAATTGAGCAATGGAATTTGTTGTTAATTGGCTTCTGGTTGCTTTGGGCGTTAGGAGCTATCGCTCTGCTCATTAACTCGACAACAGGGAATTGGTTTTTTGTTTTTCTAGGGGCGATAGGTTTGGTTTGTGGTGGTATTTACCTTAGCAAAAGTAAACCTATAAAAGTTACTCAGGATGTTCTCATTGATAAGAGAAAGATCCGGTGTGAAAACTAACGGAAAAACGGGTATATGGAAGAAATCGAGTTACTAGCTATTGATATTGAAACAACTGGTTTAGACCCGAGAGATCATCGTATATGTGAGTTTGGGGCAGTCAAATTTAATAGCCTTGGCGAAATTATTGATACCTTTTCAATTTTAGTTAATCCAGGTCGTTCAATTCCTTTTCCTGCATATAAGGTACATGGAATTAAAGCAGAAATGGTTGAGAATGCTCCAACTCCAAGAGAGGGTTGGGATCAGCTTTTGGAATGGGCAGGATCAATTAACCCCTTTGTTTCTCATAATGCGTCATTTGAATGTGGGTTTATACAAGCTCTCTATAAGAGCAATGAAGATAAGCCCAATTTCAAAATTTACGACACACTTAAACTTTCACGAAGGCAATTAAAAGATGAGAGCAGTTATAAGTTGGAAAAACTGATTCCATCTCTTGCTGGAAAAGGTCATAGAGCACTACCTGATGCAGAGGCATGTGCTGAACTATTCTTAAAAATTGCAAAGACTTACAAATCCAACAGGATACCCAAAACTAATGAGAAAGACTTTTGGGCTATTGATTATTTTGAAGAAAACAAGCCTTCTAATAAACAGCTCAGCTATATTGAATCTCTTGGTGGCGATCAGGGCTTACCAAAGACCAAAATGGAAGCTAGTGAATATATTGATGAGCTGAAAGGTTTAAAGGAATCTGCTGAAAGGGAAGCAAACCGACCTTTAAAAGAATCTTCTGGAAGCGGCATGGTAATGTTTGCAGCAATAATATTAACCATCGTTGTAGTAGCCTATTTTGTTGGCTAAACAAATAGAACGGAAAATATCATGAGTAATAGTAATGTTGTCAGTATTGATAAGCCTCGTTGTTCCCGTTGTGGGAAGTTCAAGCCTGAAGAAGAGCTAAACGGTTGTGATCCGCTGGCACCTTCAGGTCAAAAGTTCTCAAATGCATATTGCCGAAAAGTTATGGAGTGCTGTAGCGAAGAATCAATTGATACCATTGAGAAAATAACATCTCAATTGGAAAACGATGAATAGTGTGAAACTAAAACGGAAAAGCGGAAAAATTAGAAAACACTATATCTTCCGTCGCCGGCCACAGCGATCGATACTAGATGTTGTGTTTTTAACAGAAAAGGATGTTTGTAATGTTTCCTGTAAATAAGAAGCGAATGCACCGACTTGATCGTGAAGGTGCATTTAAAAGAAAGCCTGTGAACAATACTAATGCGAACATCGATATTGATGTTGTAGGTATCATCGGGACTTTACTTAGGGAGTCTCCCTTTTTGTTTATAGGTTTGGGGGCATTAAGCTTTCTTAAGAATAATACCGACATTAATTTTACAATCGTTCTTGTA
>NZ_LWGJ01001188.1:0-670 GCF_001635845.1 Oleiphilus sp. HI0132
ATATGTGTGGTGCCATTATCAGTGATACTAAAACTCACTTCAGTGTTATCTGGAATTGCTCCGCTAGCCGAGTTAGGGCTTAAAGTCGCGGACACAATAGAGCTATCAATACCGTTGTTTAGAATAACGTTTGGAGTCAGTGACAGTGATATCGCTTTAGTAGCGTTAGGGTCTTCCGAGATTGTGAGGCTCAGAGTGTTAGAGCTTATAAGTTCTCCTGAGCTGTTTAGTAACTGGGCAGATATATCGCTGGTGCCGGCTGACAGAGCTTTTAGCAAACCGCTTTGATTAGAAAAGTAGTCATTCGATGCCGTCTCGATAGATACAACATCATTGTCACTGATTATCCAGCTTACTTCTTGGGTGAGATCTTTGCTGCTGTTATCGGAGTAGTCTGCAATGGCACTCAGTTGCAGTTCATCGTTAACGTTTATCGCGCTAGCAGGGCTGGTAATAGCAATAGAACTTAGTATTGCGTCCGTCACTGTGAAGGTTGCGCTGGACGATAGGCCTTCAAAGCTGGCGCTGACACGTGTACTACCGGGGGCAACGGTACGAATTAGTCCTGGGCTATCTACATTATTGTCGACAGTAATAAGTTGATTGTCTTCGCTTTGCCAGGTGACGAGGTGGGTGATGTCTTTAGTCGATGCATCGGTATATAAGCCAC
>NZ_LWGJ01001189.1:0-6074 GCF_001635845.1 Oleiphilus sp. HI0132
TGGGAAAAGATAAGACCTAAGATAAACTTTAAATAAAAATGAGAATATGGATTGAATAATCTTGCCTAAACAATTACAATCTCGCTCCAATTTTTTTTCACCCTATTTATTGTGAGTACTGGAAATGAAAAGAACATTCCAACCTAGCGTACTTAAGCGTAAGCGTACACATGGCTTCAGAGCACGTATGGCAACTAAAAGTGGTCGTCAGATTTTGAACCGACGTCGTGCTAAAGGCCGTAAAGAACTAAGTGCATAAAACTTGTACTCCAGTTTTAAGTTTCCTAAATCAACTCGGCTACTAAAATCGAGTGATTATAGTGATGTTTTTGAGTCTGTTGATATACGAGTTTCCAGTAAACATTATTTGATGTTGACTAGAAGCCTGAATAACTCAGATAGCAGACTCGGAATAATCGTTGCTAAAAAGAACGTAAAACTCGCTGTACAACGGAACCGAATTAAACGCTTATTACGAGAATCGTTTCGGACTAAGCGTAGTTCGCTTCCAAACCTTGATATTATTGTTCTTGCAAAGAAAGGTGCTGATTTATCTAGCAGCAAAGAATGCACTCAAGAACTAGACTATCTGTGGCGTAAGTTAGTTCGTAAAACATCTCAAAATAAGTCTGATAAGAAGACTAAGTCAGCTCGGACTTCGTAACTACTGACTGCTGAAAAGTGTTAGTAAGGACATAATTTTGCTGAGAACCATGATGAGAAAAGTTATCATTGGTCTAATTCGCGCTTATCAACTCTGTATTAGTCCTATACTCGGCCCTTCTTGTCGATATTATCCAACATGCTCTGAATATGCCCTCGAAGCTGTAAAAATTCACGGTATATTTAAAGGAAGCTTTCTTGCAGTACATCGTGTGTTAAGATGCCATCCGGGTTGTGAAGGTGGACACGACCCTGTACCGGAAAAGAAGACAAAATCCTCCTCAGATAAACAATCAAAACCTTTATAACTCTATCTTTATAAGATATTTACGGTAGTGAATTATTATGGATCTTAGACGTAGCATTATTTTTGTTGGCTTAGCAGTTGTATCATATATGTTGATACTTGCCTGGAATGAAGATTATGGCCAGCAAGCATCGCAAACCGCAGTTAAACAAGCCATTCCACAAGAGTCTATTGGTTTAAGTACTTCTGCAGAAAGTAGCGAAGATTCTGAATTTACTGTACCTGAGTCTGCTGCTGCAAGTATTGATAGCACAGCCCAAACAAAGAATTCCACCTCGCAACAATCGTCAAGCGTTCATATCAAAACAGATGTATTAGATTTATATCTTGATCTTAAAGGCGGTAATGTTATTTCGGCAAAAATGCCTCAGCATAAAGTTAGCTTAGGCTCAGAAGAAGCACTGGCGCTGTTGGAAAGTGGTAATGGTAGACATTACGTTGTTGAAAGTGGTCTATTTGGAAAAAATGGATATGATTCCTCTAAAAACGGCCCAGCTCCTATTTACTCATCATCATCTTCTTCATACGAGTTACAAGAAGGACAAGATAGCCTTTCAATAGACCTTAATTTTGAAAGTGATGATGGTGTATCAATTACTAAGCGTTATGAATTCAAGCGCAATGATTATCTGATTAATGTCAGCTATATCATTAATAACAAGACTAATGATAACTGGCAGGCAAACCTGTCTGGAAAGATTGTAAGAGATCGTTCCTCTGACCCATCGAGCCAAAATAGTATGGGTATGCAGTCATTTTTGGGAATGGCGCTTTCAAGCGCTGAAAAACCTTACGAGAAATATGACTTTGAAGACATGCTTGACTCCCCTATCAATGAACAAATTCATGGTGGTTGGGTTGCATTTATTCAGCATTACTTCCTAAGTGCCTGGATCCCAGATAATGGCGTTACTCATACTTATCAAACACGCGTGAAAGGCGGTCGATATTTGATGGGCTTTATTAGCCCTGCAATCGAAGTCGCTCCAGGAGAAACCAAGACGACATCTGCACAGTTATATATTGGTCCAAAGATTATGGAGCGTTTGGAAGCTATTGCACCAAACCTTGATTTAACCGTAGATTTTGGTTGGTTATTCTGGGTAGCAACGCCACTATTCCTATTGCTTGATTTCTTCTATGGCATTGTATTGAACTGGGGTTTTGCAATTATTCTAGTGACTGTTTGTGTTAAGGCTTTGTTCTTCAAGTTGTCGGCTGCAAGTTATCGTTCTATGGCGAATATGCGTCGGGTAGCACCTAAGCTACAAGCTTTAAAAGAACAGTATGGCGATGATCGTCAGAAGATGTCTCAAGGAATGATGGAGCTCTATAAGAAAGAGAAAATTAATCCTCTTGGTGGTTGTCTGCCTATTCTTGTTCAGATGCCTGTATTTATCGCTTTATACTGGGTTTTGATGGAGAGTGTTCAATTACGCCATGCTCCATTTATGTTCTGGATTCACGATCTATCGGTAATGGATCCTTACTTCATTCTGCCGATTCTGATGGGTGCAAGTATGGCTATCCAAATGCAGCTAAATCCATCTCCGCCTGATCCAATGCAAGCTAAGATCATGAAGATTATGCCTGTTGTAATGACTGTTTTCTTCTTATGGTTCCCTTCAGGGCTAGTTCTTTACTGGTTAGTAAACAATATTCTGTCGATTGCACAGCAGTGGGTAATTACCAGACAAATCGAAAAAGCTAACGCTTAATCTACCCTGTTCTTGATATGAGTGAATATTATCAAGACACTATTGCAGCTCTTGCTACGGCGGCAGGTCGTGGCGGAGTTGGAATTGTCAGGGTATCAGGCCCAAAAGCCTTAGATATCGCTAAACTGATGGTTCATTTTGAGCCTAAGAATCGATATGCACATTATTGCGATTTCTATGATCCAGATGGTTTACGTTTAGATCAGGGAATTGCCCTGTACTTTAAAGGTCCCCACTCCTTTACCGGTGAAGACGTCGTTGAGTTCCAAGCTCATGGTGGCCCGGTCATTCTGGATCTTTTGTTAAAAGCCATCGTTTCGAATGGTGCTCGCTTAGCAGAAGCGGGAGAATTTTCTCAACGCGCCTTTTTTAATGACAAGCTGGATCTGGTTCAGGCTGAAGCTATTTCTGACTTGATAAACAGTACTTCCGAGCAGGCTGCTCGTTCTGCTTTGCGTTCCCTACAAGGGGACTTTTCTCAGCAAGTTGATGCCATTGTATCCGGCTTGATTAAACTCCGAATGTACGTGGAAGCAGCAATTGATTTCCCTGAAGAAGAAGTTGATTTTCTTTCTGAGTCACATGTCCTGGAGCAAGTTGATACTCTGATTGATACCTTGAATGACTTAATCAATAATGCGAATCAAGGGGCACTACTAACTGAAGGAATGAGGGTGGTAATTGCCGGTCGTCCAAATGCAGGTAAGTCTAGTTTGCTGAATGCTTTAGCAGGACGCGATTCAGCTATTGTGACTGATATTGAAGGAACTACACGTGATGTGCTTAAAGAGCAGATCAATATTGATGGAATGCCTTTACATATTATTGATACGGCAGGGCTTCGAGAAAGTACTGATAAAGTTGAACAGATTGGTATTGATAGAGCTTGGCAGGAAATTGAACAAGCTGATCGAATTCTTTTAGTTGTTGATGCTTCATCTATTGAATCAAACTCTGACTCATTACCAGACACGCTATGGCCAGAGTTTTTGGAAAAGCTCGATAATCAGGACCATATAACAATTGTTCGAAACAAAGTGGATAAAACGTCAGAAGCCCCATCGACTGCTTCGCTTGGTGAATTCCCACTTATTTCTTTATCCGCTAAGCAAAAACAAGGCTTAAGCTTACTACAAGATCACCTTAAAGAGTGCGTTGGTTATAAGGCTAATAATGAAGGTACATTTACTGCACGCAGACGGCACCTAGATGCCTTAAATCGTGCTTTGGATGCTGTAAATCTTGGTCGAAGACAGCTAACAGAGCTCAATGCCGGCGAGTTATTAGCCGAAGAGCTGCGTATTGCCCAAGATAATCTAGGGGAAATTACCGGTAAGTTCAGGCCCGATGACCTTCTTGGTGAAATCTTCAGTAGTTTCTGTATTGGAAAGTAGCTAGCGACTGATCAGAGCTCTATACTGTTGGCTTGCTTAAACTAGTTACAGGAGACAAGGATGAGTCAATCGGCCTTATTGAAAAGCAAACGATTTGCCCCCTTTTTCGCTACCCAGTTTTTGGGGGCATTTAACGATAATATCTATAAAAATACCCTAATGCTGATCATCGCATTCAAGGCATCGGATGCCTTAGGTATGAATGCTGATACGGTTCTTAACCTGGCAGCAGGTCTATTTATTCTGCCCTTCTTCATCTTTTCTGCTATTGCTGGCCAAATTACCGATAAATATGAAAAATCAGGCCTAATTCGAAAAATTAAGTTTGCTGAAATTCTTATTATGTCGGTGGCAGCATTAGGCTTGTTGATGGAGTGGTATTCCCTGCTCCTGGTTTTACTATTTGTGATGGGAACGCAGTCAGCATTTTTTGGACCTGCAAAATATGCCATCATCCCTCAACACCTAAAGTCAGAAGAATTGGTCGGTGGCAATGCGCTGATAGGCATGGGCACTTTTGTTGCGATTCTTTTGGGTACTATTGGCGCTGGTATCATCATGCAATTAGATAGCTTTCTGATTGTGACAGCATGTGCCGTCGTGTTTTTTGCATTGCTCGGTTATCTTAGTAGCCGTTCAATACCTTTGGCCCCACCGAGCCAAGCTGATATAACAGTCTCATATAACCCTATTAAAACTACCCACTCTCTAATTGTCGAAGCAAGAAAGCACCGGCCGATATATTTAGCAATTGCGGCAATCTCCTGGTTTTGGTTT
Organism: Oleiphilus sp. HI0132; assembly: GCF_001635845.1. Taxonomy (NCBI): domain Bacteria; kingdom Pseudomonadati; phylum Pseudomonadota; class Gammaproteobacteria; order Oceanospirillales; family Oleiphilaceae; genus Oleiphilus; species Oleiphilus sp. HI0132. Next base: position 4,860 of record NZ_LWGJ01001189.1, read on the forward strand.
TTAGGTGCAGCTTATTTAACGCAATTCCCTAACTTCTCGAAAGAAGTCTTGTTGGGGGACTCCTCACTCGTCACCTTACTATTGGCGGTATTTACCATTGGTGTTGCACTTGGCTCGATGCTTTGTGAAAAACTGTCTTCATCACAGGTTGAGTTGGGTATTGTACCGATTGGCGCGTTGGGATTAAGCCTATTTGGTGTAGATCTTTATAGCGCAATTCCTCATCAACCTGAAATTATCCACACTTGGCTTACATTCCTAAACGCTGAAGGTTCTTTTAGAGTGTTGATTGATCTGATCGGTATAGGTATCTCAGGAGGCATCTTTATCGTCCCACTTTATGCCTTTGTCCAGGAAAGAGCGGAACCGGCTTTTAGAGCGAGAACCATCGCTGTGATTAACATTATGAATGCCTTGTTTATGGTGGGAAGCGCTATCACAGGAATGATCTTACTGGGAATGCTAGGTCTTGAAATACCAGAATTCTTCCTGGTTTTATCCATAATGAATTTCGTTGTTTGCCTATACATATTTTATCAAGTAGATGAATTTGCGATTCGCTTTTGTATATGGATATTAGGTCATACCATGTACCGAGTCAGCCACGAAGGCTTGGATAATATTCCTCGCGAAGGTGCAGCAGTAGTGGTTTGTAATCACGTATCATATGTTGATGCGCTCATACTTGCCGGTGCATGTAGACGCCCTATGCGCTTCGTGATGGATCATAATATTTTCAAAAACAAATTTTTAGCTTGGTTTTTCAGAGCGGTCAAAGCCATTCCAATCGCGCCTGCGCATCAGGATCAAGAAATTTATGATCAAGCTTTCGAGTCAATATCTGAAGCACTAAACAATGAAGAGATAATTTGTATTTTCCCGGAAGGTAAGCTGACAAGAACTGGCGATATCAACGAGTTTAAAACTGGCATTGAAATAATAATCGGGCGTGATCCTGTCCAAGTAGTGCCGATGGCCCTACAAGGCCTTTGGGGAAGTGTTTTTAGCCATAAAGATGGAGCTGCCTTTTCGAAAGGTCCTAAACGTTTCTGGTCTAAGGTAAGGGTAATTGCTGATAAACCACTTAATCCAGATCTAGTAAGCGCCGAATTGTTGCAATCGAAAGTTATGCACTTAAGAGGAAATGTTCAATAGAGCACTTATGCCAAGCTGTGGATAACTTTAGCCTCTAACTTATGGTTTAAGAGTTAAATT
>NZ_LWGJ01001190.1:0-5891 GCF_001635845.1 Oleiphilus sp. HI0132
ATGCATATTGATGTGTGACCAGGCGATGACTGACCCGGTCGCAATGGAGTCGATGACATCCTGCTTCTGACTCTCATTTCTTAATTGGCAGCAGTAATCAGATAGATACAGATAATTCCAAACAATAATTGCGTTCTTTAATAGAGTCTTTGCAGCCATGGCCTTTTGAATCTCTGTAGGAGTGCCAACCATTAACTTTCCGGAGCGACCAAAGAAGACTGCCTCTGAAAGCTTTTGCCCAAGCTCAATGCGGTTGAGTTGTTTTTGAATGTTGCGCCTTAATTCTGGTTGCTCGATGTAGCTGAGAATAAATGATGATTTAATCAGTCGACCAAATTCCTGCATTGCTTTATACAGCTCAGAAGACTTTTCACTCACAGAGAGTAATCGGAACATATGAGATGCGCTGCAGTAGCCAAGCTTAATTGACGCCATCAAGTGAAGCATCTTATCCCATTGTTTGAGAATTCTTGTCCTATTAATAACTGATTTCGGTGACAATGCACGTCCTTTCATTGCATCACGCGTTCTGGTATCAAAACTGTAGATCGTTTGCTTGTGAAGCTTCTTGTAGCGTGGTGCTAGAGATACGTTTATGAAATGCAGCCCTGCGAATACTGCGTCTGTTACGCCGTGGTTATCTGTTGAATGGAGGTGAGGGCGCTCACCTTCAGGATAAAGCGTTCTTGTAGCCTCAACCATTCCGTCAAGCATATAAGCTGCTTCTCGATCTGAAGAGGTGAGCACGTTTACATGAAAGAAAGCCTGGTGTTCGTCCGTGAATGAGTTTGCCGATACACCTTGCTCTTTCCCATAATATTTATAGGAGAAATTAGCGAGCAGCGAATTCACCGCAACAACGACTTTTTTACCATCACTGCTTGTATGAAGCTCACCATCATGATTATGAAAAATGGTTGGCAGCGACAACGATTGTATGACTTCAACTAGTGCATCGTTTGCCTTCGCAATTGATTCAGGGGTAAGCCACGCCTTCTCTATATCTCTTAATTGTTTTTCGGTTATATTTCGCGCAGCACGGGCCATATTATGATGGCCTAAATTTGTACCCAGGCTCATTAGAGCCGCATAGACATGCTTTAGCTTTTTAGCACTGAGTTCCTTTCCTTCGCTTTCATGTTGAAGGCTTGTTGAATACCCGGAGTATTTATCGACCTCGGCCAAAAGCTCGTAGAGCGTTACGGCTTTCTTTTCGCTGAGCAGATTGGGGATAAATTTTGATTCGTCGAAGTCTGGCTCTAAATTTTTAAGCGACCAACTATCGCCGATTTTCCTGAAACCAATAATTTTGTTCTTATCGATAAGGTCATTGACCTGCTTATACTGGGAATTCAAACGGCTCCCAATTGCTTTTATTACCTCTGCGCCGTCAACGAAGTTTTCTAGGTTTGCTCTTTTGATAAACGAGTCTCGCTCTGATAACCACTCATCCCACGGAATTAAATAGCTTTCATCTAGGCGGTATCGGTAAGAGTATTTCAACGTCAACTTCTTAGTGCGGATTCCTTCAATAACATGGCAGAACAAAAGTATTTTCCAGCGCGATATCGCTGGGGCATCTGATTCATCTTGTATCAGGTCTTTCTCTGATTTCCTTAAAAAGGCTTGAGGCGTATTTTCATCCAGCTGCGGTTTAGACTCACGTAACCAGTCGATTGCTTCAATTAATGGTGCATCAGAATTTTCACGGTCAAACGTTAGTGCCTTTAATGCAGGAGTGAGCCTACGGACAAGCCCCGTGTGCTGATTAAAAAGATAATGGTAAAAGCCACTTTGTTTTTGCAGTCTGGAAATGTTGACATCAAATCGCTCACAAGCATCATCGATATCATCTGTTTCGGAACTAAAGAATGCCTCCACGAGCTGCATCACCTGTTCATTTCGTTCGTAGAAGGATTTGTCCTCATCTTTAGTAATCGACAGTATTTGCCTTAATACCGCTCTGGATTGTTTGGCAGAATCAACCATGGCGCGATTGGACTCAAGGTTCTCTTCCTCGTTTTTGGCTCTTGCAGTTAAATCCGTTTTCTTGGCTGTATTAATGGCATTNCTGATTATTTTTTTAAATGCATCAAGCATCGCGTCTTGTCTTTGATAGAATTGATCTTGAACGAAGGCCGCCAAGAACAAGCTCAGCTTATTTTTATCTTTTTGCCTCTTTAATTGGGCTAAGTCCTTTTTAGTTGCCTGCTCCGAGAAGTGTTTTACGCCTTCAGGCGTCAGGTTCAAGGGTTTAAGGCTTTCTTCCGATGCTAGATAGAGATCCCTTACAATCTCTAATAAATTTGCGTTGTTTAGCATTGCTCGCCATGAATCATCTTGATCAATTTTTCTGAGGCTTGCGAAGATCTTTGATTGTTTAGTTGATTCAATTAGATTGAGGAGTGGCCTTCGTACTTCCTCATTGCTGCTTTGGGCCCAGCCAGCCATTACGCCAGTTTCAAAGCTTCTGAAAGCGTTGGTGACGATATCGGATAGGGTTGGGTAGTTTGGTATGGTTGTTCTTTTGGCCCAGCAATAGTCTAACAGCGAAAAAAGTATCTTCTCGGGTAATTGTCGCCTCGAAACAAGGTGCTTGGCATGGCTAGTTAAATCTTCCGCAAACTCTGACCTGTATAGCTGCCAGCCAAACTGCTTAAGAATAATGTTTTTATCTTCGTTCTGGAGCGTTTGTGAATATTTTGACGCATCAAAGTCAAATGAAGATGGCAAACCCAACCGTTTAACGGCAAAACCAACATCCCGCTTGTACGCGCTTGCTAGATCGAAGAATCGCCCCTTTGCCTGAAAATATGCTCTGAGCAATAGAAATCCTACTTTTCTGTGTGCATTTTTATTTCGTAAATGCATTCTAGTGTTCTTATCTATGGATATGTATACAAGACGCTCATTGCCTGCAAGTTTTGGTATACTATCGAACGCTTTCCGATGATGACGGCTTAGTATGTTTAAATCTGACATGTTATCTCCTTTATTCTTATATCTTTATGATCTCGATTTGCTATTCGATATAACTGAAATCGAATATTTTTGTGCTGTACAATACAAAATCAGGGTCAACTGATAACGCCTCCCTTTCGACTAAAACGCCTCTAAAAATTAACTAATAGAAAAAGCCTTTAATTGCCGAGTAGATGATTGTATTGTGCAGCAATATTTAGCTTAGCTTCTTAGACAATTATGAATCCGACTAGTGAACTTTATTTGGCCCTTGAAAAGGCATATAAGCACTTCAACTCAGAGCTGTTCGGTGGGAAGTTGCCGACTGTCATTTTTACGTTTCAGCGAAAGAGTGGGGTGATGGGGTATTTCTCACCTGAGCGCTGGGGTAACCAAAGCGGCAAGAAGTGCAATGAAATATCAATTAATCCCTCGTTCTTAGCGCAATCGCGTTTGATTGAAATATGCCAAACACTCGTTCATGAAATGGTTCATTGCTGGCAGTACCATTTTGGTAAGCCGAGTAGAAAGTCCTACCACAACCTCGAATGGGCAAAGAAGATGATTGAGATTGGATTAATGCCATCATCAACTGGAGAGCCTGGAGGGAAAATTACCGGTCAAACGATGGCTGACTACATCATCGAAGATGGTTTGTTCATACAAGCATTCCAGAACCTTTCGGAGAGTAAAAAGTTTGATTTACCTTGGTTTGATCGAAGAGCTTTACCCCGGCTATATGAGCCAATCATTGCCCCATTTCGATCAATTGAAAAAGATTTATCCTCGGTCTCTCATGCAGAAGAGGGAGGGATGATTGCTGAAATGAATCAAAGCGTAAAAACCACGAGCTTAGATGCATATTTTGATGGCAGTAGTTCAGCAAGAAAACTTTCCAGCTTCACTCCAGAAACTTTTGTCGCACTAGAAATCACAAGCAAACCCACAAGAACAAAATATATCTGTAGTGGATGCGAGGCGATTGTTTATGGAAAATCGAAACTCAATATCTCTTGTGATGATTGTAATTGCCGATTTGAAGCTTTTGATGATTAGATTTTGTGGATAGAAAAGATAAAACCGCACTAGGCGGTTTTGATGTGAGATGAAAGTTAGTAAGGCTTTGTCTCTGTATAGCGCCTCCCCCAGAAGCCGTGTTTTGAGTATGAAAGCGTGAGCGGTATGTCAACGATTCACGTTTATCGGCTTTCATGAGAAATCAGACATTCATTGCTGATCATCTAGACCCGTAACGTTTCAACTCTTTTGATGGTAGAGATCGCCAGAACGCCTTTATTCCGTCGGCCTATATTTGAATATTTTATAGCCAAAAGTTAGACTGGCTTCGAGCTTTAAAAAGGCTTCGCTAAGCCTCGGATAAAATAAAAAAATCAGGATTCAATATGCTTCGCCAAATTCCTATCTTCTTAATCATGCTAGTTTGTATATTCCATTCTCAAAGTGTTTTAGCTGAAGACTTTCCAAAGAAGCAACCTGCTTATGATCAGTTAATTAGCGCGGTTGATTACACATTGTTACAAACCGCATTGAGTGGAAAAATCCCTGTAGATTCTACTGATGTTATAGGTTCAACCGCTTTGATATATGCTGCAACTCTTGGTGACTTAGATAAAGTCAAAAAGTTAATAAACCTTGGTGCCAATATAAACCATAGGAAACATAATGGAAGTACGGCTCTCATTGCTGCAGCGCAAGCCGGTGAAAGTGAAGTTGTAGAGCTATTAATGAATAAAGGTGCAGACCCTAACTTAAAAGCAATACTTAGCAACGTGAAACAAAAAGATGGGCGCACTATATCGTATGAGATCGATTCCGTATTTCAAGCTACTCGCTTTAACTATATAGAAACTCTTGAAATGCTTCTGTCGAAAGGGGCCAATCCAAATCCCAACATTAGGTATACCCCTCTATCGACTGCATACTCTCAAAGGCATGATCAAGCTTTTGATCTCTTGTTGGAGTACGGCGCAGACCCTAACACTACCTTACCCGTTTTAGGCGGGGGCGACAGAGTTTCCTTGATCGAGTTAGCTGTATCAGAAAAAGCAGAATTATATGTAAATAAACTAAAAAATGCTGGTGCGTATTTAGATGATAAAGCTCAAAGTGGTTATAAATCAGCGCCTATGAGTTCACAGTCACAGTTAGATGCTACGATGCTTAACCTTTTTGCTAAAAAAGGAGACTACGATGGAGCAAAGCAGCTGCTTAAAAAAAATCCAAATATTAGGTTGATGCCTCATTACGCAGTTGAAATGAGGGTTAGCTCAGCAGTTTTGATTACGAACTTAGCCTATGAAAACGCGAACTATGATTTTGTAGAGCTGATGTTATTAAATGGAGCCGATGCCAACGCCATATGGTCCGAAAGTGCATATAACAATTCTCGCGATTATTCACCAATGATAGCCAATATTCATGGTTTAAAGTTTGATGGTGTTAAAGGTAATCGTGAAAAGAGGCATAAAATAATGATGCTGTTATTGGAATATGGCGCAGAAGTATTTGACCCACAATTAATTCATGAGGCTTATAAAAGAGATATCGAGTTTGCAAAAATTTTAATTGAATACGGAGCAGATCCGAACCCTGTTATGGATACTGGAATTACTGTTTTAGAGACATTTGAGAACGAACTTAAAGAAGTCAATAATTTGATGAAAGGGGTGTCAGGAAGTGAGTAAATCGAAAACCTGCATACGCATTTTTACTTCGGGGCTCTTCATTTTGACGTTGGTGTCTTGTGCAAATACTAATCGTTTGTATGATCAATCAGTCTATCATTCGGAAAATGATAAAGAATATCAGTTTTCTGTTTTTAACAGAACTAATAACGAGTCGATGATTGATACAATGCTTTCATCAGCATGCATGACTAATGACCTAGATACTATTGACCTTATTATTAC
>NZ_LWGJ01001191.1:0-5811 GCF_001635845.1 Oleiphilus sp. HI0132
ACTTAATGCTCGTACGACTGCGAGGTCGTGACTAATGAATAAGTAGGCGATTTGGTACTTTTCCTGAAGGTGTCTCAGCAAATCTATCACTTGGTTTTGGACAGTACGATCTAAAGCAGATGTTGGCTCGTCGAGTATTATTAGCTTGGGCTTAAGGACGAGCGCTCGTGCAATTGCAATTCGTTGCCTTTGTCCACCGGAAAACTCGTGTGGATAACGATGGCGCATGCCCGGGTCGAGTTCGACCTCTTCGAGCACTTTAATGATTATTTGTTCTCGTTCGTCAGGAGTTCCAATGTTATGTATTTCTAAGCCCTCGTTAATGATTTGCATAATTGACATGCGAGGACTGAGGCTGCCATAGGGGTCCTGAAAGACAATTTGCATTTCTTTTCGGAAGGGGCGGAATGCTTGTTGGTCAAGATTGTGAGTGGGCTTACCTTCAAAGAATATCTCACCTTCACATTGCTGAAGTCTAAGTAAAGCGAGGCCGAGGGTGGTTTTTCCGCTGCCGCTTTCGCCGACGATACCAAGAGTTTCGCCTGCTTTTAGTTTTATTGAGATGTCTTTAGTTGCCTTTAAGAACTCAAGAGGCTTGCCCCAGAAACTTTTCTTAGTAGGAAACCATACGTTGATGTCCTTACTTTCTAAAATTGTTTTAGCGTCGTTCGGGATTTTCTTAGGTGAGCCGCTAGGGTCAGAGTTAATAAGTAGCTTCGTATACTCTTGCTTTGGAGTAGCGAAGATATCTTCGCAATATCCAGATTCGATGAGTTTTCCATGGTGCATCACTACCACTTCGTCTGCATAATGGCGTACGATGCTCAGGTCGTGGGAAATAAGAATGACGGACATTCCAAACTTTTTTTGTAACCCCCGGATTAACTCAAGTACCTGCTTTTGTACGGTTACATCCAACGCTGTTGTTGGCTCATCTGCGATGAGTATGTCTGGTTCGTTGGCTAGCGCCATAGCGATCATTACGCGCTGCTTTTGTCCGCCTGATAGTTGGTGAGGATAGGATCCCAGGCGAGACTCAGGCTCAGGAATACCAACTAGATCTAGTAATTCGATAACACGCTTACGAGCGGCTCGAGTTGAATGAGCGCTGTGTAACTGTATTGATTCGGCAATTTGTTTCTCAATCGTATGTAGCGGATTAAGTGACGTCATTGGCTCCTGAAAGATCATGCCAATTTTACCGCCACGCACACTTCTTAATTCAGTCTCGCTTGCTTTTAAAAGGTCTTTGTTTTGAAAAAGGATTTCGCCACTCGGGTAAGACGTTTTATTTCTTGGATGTAAGCCGAGAATCGCCTGGGCAGTTACTGATTTTCCAGAACCGCTTTCGCCAACAATTGCGATTGTCTTTCCCGCGTGAATATCAAAACTGATACCTTTAACTGCCTCTATTTCTTGCTCTCCTTGTTGAAAGCAAACACGAAGGTCTCTGATAGATATTTGAGCATCGTTATCGTTTGTCATAAAAACTAATTACCTTGAGTGCGTGCTTATATCTTTTTTGGGTCGAATGCGTCGCGTACGGCTTCGCCAATAAATACAAGTAGAGACAGCATTAGTGCAAGAACAATAAATGCCGATGCGCCGAGCCAGGGTGCGTGTAAATTTGTTTTGCCTTGTGAAATCAGTTCACCTAGTGAGGGTGATCCTGGTGGAAGCCCAAAGCCAAGAAAGTCGAGAGAGGTCAGGGTAGTAATTGAACCCGTGAGAATGAAAGGCATGAAAGTAAGTGTCGCGACCATAGCATTAGGAAGCATGTGTCTAAACATAATTCCTCTATTGTCCAAGCCTAGTGCACGGGCTGCGCGTACGTATTCTAGGTTTCTAGCGCGCAAGAACTCTGCGCGTACAACGTCAACTAGCCCCATCCAGCTGAATAACAGCATAATACCAAGTAGCCACCAGAAGTTAGGCGTAATAATACTACTCATGATTATCAGCAGAAATAGAACGGGTAGCCCAGACCAGATTTCTATAAAACGTTGGCCATAAAGGTCGATGCGGCCGCCATAAAAGCCTTGTATAGCGCCAACTACCACACCAACAACAGAGCTAAATAATGTGAGTGCTAAACCAAAGAGTACTGATATTCTAAAACCGTAAATCAATCTTGCGACAACATCACGAGCCTGATCGTCGGTCCCAAGTAAGTTTTCACTTGAAGGAGGGCTTGGGGCGGGTACAGGAAGTTGATAGTTAATGGTGTCGTAGCTGTATTGTATAAGAGGCCATAACATCCAGCCTTCTTCATTAATCAGCTCAGAAACGTATTCGTCACGATAGTCGGCTTCGGTCTCAAAGTCTCCTCCGAATGCGGTTTCTGGGTAACTATTTAAGAATGGCGTATAAAGTTCACCCTGATAGGACACCAAAAGAGGCTTGTCATTTGCAATGATTTCGGCAAACAGTGAAGCAAAAAATAAAATCGAGAATAAGATTAAAGAGTAATATCCGCGTTTATTGGCCTTGAAGTTAGCAAGGCGTCGGCGATTCAGGGGTGACCACGAGCTAGTATTAATCAACATCACTATTGCTCCCTGCTTGCAAAGTCAATTCGCGGGTCAATAAAGACGTATGTCAGGTCGCTAATGAGTTTTAGAATTAGACCAACCAGGGTAAATACGTAAAGCGTTCCAAACATAACCGGATAATCGCGGTTGAGTACAGCTTCGAAACCAAGCAGTCCAAGGCCGTCAAGCGAAAAAATTACCTCTATCAACATCGAGCCTGTGAAGAATATACCGATCAAGGCGCTAGGCATTCCTGCAATAACTATCAGCATGGCATTTCTAAATACATGTCCATATAAAATGCTTTTGTCTGTGAGCCCCTTAGCTCTGGCAGTCGTAACATACTGCTTGTTGATCTCATCCATGAAGGAGTTCTTGGTAAGCATTGTTAGAGTTGCAAAGCCACCTATAACGATAGCGGTAACTGGCAGTACTAGGTGCCAAGCATAATCCAGAATTTGCTCGCTTGTCGTCATGGTGTCAAAGTCTGGCGAGGTAAGACCGCGTAAAGGGAACCAGTCCCAGTATGTTCCACCAGCAAAGAGAACTATTAGGATAACGCCGAATAAGAAGCCAGGAATTGCGTAACCAACAATAATGACACTACTGGTCCAAAGGTCGAACTTGGAGCCGTCTTTGATCGCTTTTTTGATGCCGAGCGGGATCGATATAAGGTAGATGATCAGTGTTGACCAAAGACCAAGAGAAATTGATACCGGCATTTTTTCAAGGACTAAGTCGAGTACACTTTTGTCGCGGAAAAAGCTTTCGCCAAAGTCAAAAACAGCATAGTTTTTGATCATAATAAAGAAGCGCTCATAAGCTGGCTTATCGAAGCCATACATCTTTTCAATGCGCTCAATAAGCTCAGGGTCAAGGCCTTGAGCACCATGGTATTTAGAGGAGCTGCCAGAGCTGCTAGAACTTGAGGTGTTGGTAGATAGCTCTCCGCTACCGCCGCCTAAACGGCTTTGAACGTCTGAACCCATTCCCTGAATCTGTGCGAGCATTCGCTCAACGGGGCCGCCGGGTGCTGCTTGCACGATAATGAAGTTTAAGAGCATGATACCGAGTAGTGTCGGTATCATAAGAAGAAGTCTGCGAAGAATGTAGGCGCTCATTACTTACGGAACCACCACGTATCGATCGCTACTCCGGATTTGGGGGAAATTTCAGGTCTCGCAAGGCTCTTAGTGTAAGCGATACGCTCAACCGGGTTATACCAGTTAGGTATTACGTAGTGCCCGTGTAGTAGAACTCTGTCGAGAGCACGAGTTCGATTAACTAAAGACTTTCTGTCTGGCGCACTGATGACAAGATCAACAAGCTTATCCACGACAGGGTCTTGTATTCCGGCAATGTTTCTAGAACCCTGCGTATTGGCTTTTGATGAATGCCAGTATTCTCTTTGCTCGTTACCTGGTGAATTTGACTGACCAAAACCACCAACCATCACATCGAAGTCAAAAGAGCGGCGGCGATTTATATACTGGGTAGTATCTACGACGCGGATACCGGCTTCAATTCCAAGTTTTTCAAGATTTTTAATAAAGGGTTGTACTACACGCTCAAAGTCTTTCTGGAATAATAAAAACTCGAATGAAAAGGGCTTTCCGCTCTGCTTATTTGTCAGCTTGCCATCCTTCACAGACCAGCCTGCTTCTTTCAGTAACTTGATGGCTTTCCTTAAATTTTTTCGCAAGCTTGCAGGTTTTTCTGTGCTAGGTGAACGGTATTCACTTGTAAAAACAGATGATGGAAGTTGGTCTCTAAAGGCTTCAAGGGTGCTTAGCTCTTCACCAGTCGGCAAGCCCCGCGAAGCGAGTTCAGAGTTCTCAAAATAACTATTACTGCGTGCATATTGCCCATTAAACAAATTCTGGTTGGTCCATTCAAAGTCAAATGCATAGGCGAGCGCCTGTCTGACACGGCTATCCTTGAAAAGTTCTCTACGTGTATTGATAACAAAAGCCTGAAGACCGGCTGGGCGCTCGTGCTTAACTTCTTCTTTGATCAGTTCGCCGTTATCAAACTTTGGGCCGACGTAGGCGTTAGCCCAGTTGCGTGCAGTGTTCTCAATGCGGAAATCAAACTCGCCAGCTTTGAAAGCCTCCAATGCAACAGTGTTATCTTTGTAATATTCGTATACGATTTTATCGAAATTATACATACCCTTGTTAACCGCAAGATCTTTTGCCCAGTAGTTTGGGTTTTTCTTCAGTGTGACCGAGCGACCAGGGTCAAAGCTGTCGATCATGTAAGGGCCGTTGCCGACAGGAATATTTAGCGACGATTTACCGAAATCGTGTTTACTCCAATAGTTTTTGGAAAAAATCGGGAGTTGACCAATGATGAGCGGGAGTTCTTTATTTTGATTGGTAGCAAACTCAAAATGAATGACTGAATCTGAGCGAACCTCAACGTTTTTTACATCGGCATAGTAAGCTGCATAGAATGGTTGTGCTTTTTCATGCTTCGTTAGTGTTTCGAAACTGAACTTTACGTCGTCTGCTGTTATGGGGCTGCCATCAGAAAACTTGGCATTAGGGTTTAGCTTGAATGTAACTGATGAACGGTCATCAGGCGTCTCGATTGTTTCGGCAATTAGTCCATATTCGCTGAAAGCTTCATCACTCGCATGCTTTGTGAGACTTTCATACAAGTAGCGAACACCCGCGGCAGAAACGCCTTTAATAATATAAGGGTTGAAACTGTCGAAGTTATCACCGACAACGCCTAGTTTTAATGTGCCACCCTGGTTTGCAACAGGGTTGACGTAGTCAAAATGCTCAAAAGACGGGTCGTATTTTAACGAACCATGCATTGCAATACCGTGCTGAGGATTTGCAGCAATAGTGAAAGTTTGAAAGATGAGAGTAAAAAACAAAGCGAATTTAAAATGCATGGCTTATTTTGCTTATTGTAAATGTAGTTGAAAAATCTAGTCTCAATGCACACTTTAGTGCAAATTACAGGATGAAAGATCGTAAAGTTAAATGATAGACTCGTCTATAGCTTTTATCACCTTAAAGGCTTACGAAATATTTAGTTAGGCAAAACTGTTATTTAAGTTCGTTTTTTACAAGGCCGCAACGCTGGCATTTTGACACCGTTACAAGCTTGCCCTGTTTAACGTCGAACTTTGAGTTGCTTATAACCTTCCACTTATGAAAGCCGCTTTTGCATAAAGTTTTGCCTTTATGCTTGGCCTTTGGGGATGGTNTTTTAAAGGCGTTTCTGCCGCGGGTGTTCGCTACTTGTATGAAAGTCTCACAAAGCA
>NZ_LWGJ01001192.1:0-4122 GCF_001635845.1 Oleiphilus sp. HI0132
CCAGGCTAAGCCTCAAGCTGCCATTGATCTGGCGTAATGAGAGCCCATTTTGTAAACGAAGACGCAATATTTCTCGTAATTTTCGCATTGATATTCTCTTGGTTGGCATTGCCGTCTCCAGTGAAAAACTGAAGAGGCTAGCAGTCATAGAAAATCAATGCGCGAAAGAATTCTGGTGTTGTGAACAGTGATTCTGGATCATGAACACTTATTCTGGAAGCCAGCAACAAGTGTTCATGATGACGCCAGATTTAGTGTTCACGATCAGCCAGAATAGGTGTTCACGTTGCGCCAGAATGGGTGTTCATGATGGACCAGAATATGCATGAGTTAAATAAACGGAAAACAAAACTGAAAGCAGTGTGTCAAGCTAGCCGCAAATGTAGGCGTTCAAATGTCTGTTTTTGCTTAAGGAAATGCAAAGCTCAGCATTAACCTGACGTCTGCTTATCTCAGACGTAGTCATTCAAGCTAAAAACGGCCTGAATATCCAAGCCTAATTATTTGGGTCGAATCTACGACTTGCGGACTTCACAGGCAACAATAGCAAAAAATTTCAATCAGGTAGCAGGCAGGTGCAATTTAAGACGTTAGTGGCTACATCGAGAATCCCTTTTAACCAAGATATCAATAGTTTATGATTTCAACCCGTAAAGTTAACTACTAATCGATTATTTGGAACTGTAAGTTATTATGTTTGAGTCCTTTAAATACACAAGAAGCGGAAAGAAGTTTGGTAATTCTGTTGCCGATGTGATTGGTATTCAAAGAGGGCTTTATCATGCAGCTATGGAGCAAGGAGGCTGCCACATGCACCTACTTAAGCTTGCAGAGATGAAGGAAGAGGGCCTTAATCTAATTCAAGTTGCTTTTCATTCAATGAAGTTCTTGGATGAAGGTTTAAAGTTTCTTGAGAAGAAATGGGGGAACATCCCTAAAATTTCAAACGGCAAAGAGGCTATAGAAAAATTCAGGTCAACTTATGAAGGCCATCTGAAAGAAGACCCCGATAACCAACATGTGGCCACTCAGTTTGAAAGCAAATTTAATTTAATTCAGACATATTTAATGATGGCTCAAGCCTTTAACACAAAAGATATCGAGAGTATTACTCCTGAACAGAAAATGCGTTATTTAGCTTTTGAGTTGGGCCTGATTGAATTTTTTGACCGAAATCATCTAAGCCATTTGTCAGGGTATGATAAAGACATAACATACCATGAATTCATTAGATTTTACTCTATAGCTAAATACCGTGATGATGCAGACAAAGTATTTGAGTTCTGGAACTCGTTGACTGTAAATTGTGATATGTTGCATGAGAGAAAGTTAGGTTATGACGCTGTTCGAGATCATACGAACTCCGATGGAACTCAAAATGAACAGCACTTTGCACCTTCCTATTTCCAGGAAGCATTGCAGTTCGATAAATAGCTATCTTTAGTCATGAAGCCAGTGTTCGAATTAAGTCTGCTTCTCTCACGTTCTAGATGTAACTGATCAGGTCAATATTGGCCTGAATATCCATATATCATGACAGGTATCGAGCGGCAGCTTTGCGGACTTCAAAGGCACAAAATCAAAAAATCTAAATCACATTTCATCAGAGGTCAGCTTTTGGGCATGCAAGTGCCAAAACTTGCCGTTGAAGGTGCAATTTAGTTTTGGCCTAATCGTTATGGATTAGGGTGCTGTAAAATTAAGGCTTTGCTTCTAAAGTGGCCTTTTTTGATATTGAGTTTTTGACATTTAACACTATCCAAAGATGAAAATGCAGCAAAACAGGCACACCTTTTCAACAAAGTCTCAATGAAATATCCTATATCTCACCTCAAATGATCTGCATTCCTGAACAGGTATTCCGTGAAGAAGTGAAAGATATCTACTTGACTGCTATCGGTGATTTTTCAAATCACAAAATCTCCAGACCGATGCGGTTTCACTTCAATCCAGATCGAACGTAGATTCAACATTCCCCATGTCCCCACATCGGCATGATCCCAGAGTTCGTGAAATAAATAGCATTGGTGAAAATGCTGCATCTGCGTCCCTTCGAGTCCACTAAGGTCGCTATGGTTGTGCCTGTCATCCAGCCCCCACGGTTCTTCATCAGTAGGATCCCGTTTATCACACCAGATTTTCACTTTCACCTCAATTGGTTCCATGTGGCCTACCTCTGCCCATTTATCGGCGTTGTATGAGGGACGCTCATTTGCTGGATTGAAAGTTAGCCAAAGGATGATTTCAGTGTCATCCCAGTTATCCCATTCCACGCCGGCAGGGTCTAGCCCTTCCAAGCGTTCAAGCATTCCATTCATTTTGTCTTGAAGGATTTTTTCTAAGGCTTGGAGTCGTGTGTTGACCTTGCACAGCTTGCGCAAATCTTCTTCTGTCAAATTGTTGCGATGAAACGTTGAACGAATACGCCTTGACAATGTTTCTCCTTCGCATGCAGTCGAATCGAGATATTTCTTGAGGCGCGATTCTGTCAACGTCAGTTTCTTGCCGACTTTTCCGTAGTAGCGTCGTAATCGCTCTGGCACGTCGGCACCAGTGGCAAGCAAGGTGAATGCTTCGCTAGCTGATCGAAGATCAATGCAATGTGAAATACGGAGCGCATTAAGCAATCGGGTGGCTCCGTTGAGCGCCTCGACATCGGCGGGGTGATAGATGGAATGACTCATAGCTTTCCTCATATTTAAAAACGGATTATTTTCATCGGCGGCAAATAACTAGGGGGTTGAGCAGTGTTTACATCCGCACTACTGCAAAAACCTATGTTGACTCATTCAGAAATGTTTGAGGCGTTACCACCTAGTGTGTTTTGATATGAGTTTTGTTACTACCAATCAAGCTGTTCTGTTATTGCATACAATATAAAGTATTTGTAGCCACCATATTCACCCATTGGTAACGCTTTTGTTATCAAATTAAAACAGGGGTTGTTAAAATATGGATTTTCCTCCCAAGCTTTAGCTGTGTCTTCTGACCAGCAATCTGCAACTATTAATCCATGCATGGATTTGGGGAGTATGTAACTTCTATTTAATTTAGATTTCTTACAATTTCCTATAGCCATTTCTGCAAAGCTAGACTTTAATTTAGGTGAATAAATTCTGGTTAAATCCTCTTCGATCGACTTAAACAACTCTACTCGAGATTTTGATCCTTTTGCTTCGACTAAAAGACCAAATTCACTTGTTGCCATGTAAGCATCTAGCCTAGATTTCCAGCTATCATCCTCTGGAGGAGTAAATGGTATTTCAGTGTATGCAATGCCATTTGGATATTGGCATAAAAATTCATGAGCCAACAAAGTAATTAGATTTTGTTCTAAAAATTCACTTCCAGGCTTACAAGGGCGAAACTCTTTTAACATACGGTTATATGTTTTAGCCATTGCGGAAATTAAATCGTGATAGCGTTCTTGCATTCTTATCTCCTTATTTGTTAAATAATACTGGTTTCGACTTAAGTATTGTTACACATGAAGTCTCGTACATAAATAAGATTGAGCGCATCTTCGACATGATAACCTTCAGACAGCACAAGGTATCGACTCATATCACGCAAGTACGTTTTGTCTCTTGTGGATTTAGCATTTTCATACCTGTTTTTATTGTCTCGATAAAATTTAACAACTTCTTCAGTCACACCCTCCAATAACTTTTTATATGAAGAAAATGCACCTCTACCAAGAGTATTTAGGACTTCAAATTTCTCTGAATCAATTGCTTTGATGGCTTTTTTCTTGATCAAATTAGCTTCATCAATAGATAGATTTTCATAACTTCCAATACTTTCTAACTCACCATTAGTGGCATTAAGAAACGCAAAATCTGCTTTATTACTTATTATCGCATCACTATTTTGATACTTGTAACCGGTTTGCTTTACATATATGTCAAACGAAGTTTCAGCACGCTTATAGTTCTCATAAGCTCTAGATAGTTCGATATAAATACCTGGTTTATCAGCATCTTTATTCACAGTAACTTGCGTAAGTTCATAATTATATTTTTCAGTCATTTTAATTTTCCTATATAAATTATTACTTGTTCTGCTAATAGAAGTATTTTTTAAATGGGCTCAATTTATCTCAACATCGTTGATACATTTCTT
>NZ_LWGJ01001193.1:0-2136 GCF_001635845.1 Oleiphilus sp. HI0132
AATATACATCACATATGAACTATATAACTACTAGACAAGGAATCGACAGTGGATAAAAGGTTATTCTTTCTGATCAACATGGCTCAGCACCGAATGTTTAAGTTTGCAGATACCCAGTGCGAGCAACGCCTGGGGATTCCAGTCACTCAAGCTGCTGCACTGATGTTCATTGCTAAAAATGAAGGCTGTTTACAGAAAACGCTGTCACAAGCATTGGGTTTGAATAACTCTGCAGTCACCGGTTTGGTTGGCCGAATGCAAAAGAACGGCATTATTGAGCGCAAAGGATGTGCCGAAGACGGCAGAGCATCAAGGTTATTTTTGTCTGACGAGGGTAAAAATAAATTACCGATACTCTACCCACTTATCCAGCAAGTAAACGAGAAGCTCAGTGAAGAATTTTCAGAAGAAGAGCTTGAAACCGTCAGTCGCTTCCTAAACAAGGTGATCGACATTTTTAAATAAGTACGCGGTATTCAATATGAGTCAATTTCTAGCAATGTTCCAACAAATGGGCCCAGAGATGTTTTCGAAGGGCGTTGCTCAAATCGCACCTTACTTTGGGACAATTGACCCAGAAGTCATTGACCTTAAACCAGGCTATTGTGAAGTTAGCTTGAAAAACCAAAAGAAGGTGCACAACCATATCGGTACCGTTCATGCCATTGCAATGTGTAACGCTGCTGAATTAGCAGGCGGTATGACAACTGACGTCTCGATTCCCGCTGGTGCCCGATGGGTTCCTCAAGGTATGACTGTTGAATATATCGCAAAAGCTAAAACAGACCTTAAAGTTGTGTGTGAAGCGGCAGACGTCGATTTTTCACAGGAAGGCAAGGTAGTCGTGCCCGTAGCAGCGTATGACACAGAAGGAACCAAGTGCTTTACCGCTGATATTACGATGAATGTGAAGCATAAGTAGGTTGATTGCTCCGCCCATTCTTTAAACATAGGCAGAGGATTCCATTCCCTCGCAGGATCAACCCTTGCTTGCCCGTCTGCGAGCCGTGGAAGACTCTGCCTACAATCAATCAGTCTTAATAATCGTCGTTAACTGGATAGGCGATTGAACCAGCTTCTCTTTACCCTCAATCATTGGATAAAATACATAATAACCTTTGTCAGGTACTGAAGTAACCTTCCCTCCTTTTATGTAGAAAGGTTTATCAAAGCCCTGAATATGAACCTCATAATCCCCCCCCTAACATCGTATCCATCGTTCGACTGGCATTGTTAATTTTGTCGCAAGCACTCAAGCCTGCAAGCAACAATACAGTGACTAATATGCCAAACACCTTTTTCATACCTCGATCCCTTTCTTCATCATACTCGTTGTTAATTCAATATTTATTCAACACAAAAGGCACTGCTTCCTCAATCTCAAAAGCCAACTCAAGCAAGCGTTTATCTTCTCCAAACTGTGCAAAGAACTGGACGCCAACAGGCACCTGTTTTTGACTAACGCCAATAGGCAAAGCAATCGAAGGCGCGCCCGAGACATTGTGAATCGCACAATAAGGTACAAAATGCTTTAGGCGCTCTATAGCACTTTCAAATTCTACGTCAGGCGCAAGATAGCCTATTTTCGGCGGTGGGTGCCCTAAAACTGGCGATAACATAAGGTCATAGTTAGCCATTTCTTGTTGATAAACATTAGTAAAACCCAGTAAGCGTTTAATCGCTAAAGGCGCTTTAAGTATATGTTTTCGGAAGTGCTTACTTAACCCAAGGGTCAGCGGTTCGAGCTTTTTCTTATTTAACTTAGTACCAAACAGAACGCTACCTGTTGTAGAAAAAATCGACGCCATCATTCCCCAATAGAGCAAGAAGTCGTCCCCAAAAGCAGGGTCAAATGGAAACGAAACTTCTTCCACATCATGCCCTAAATCACTGCATATTCTGGCCGCCTGATGCACGGCTGCCGCATTGTCTGAATCACTATAAAGATGGCCAGGGCCATCTGTATAAAAGCCGATTCTAAGTCGCTTTTTAGCGGGGCCGGTGATTTCACCCAGCGCAGGTAGTTTTCGGTTGAGATAAAACTTTTCAGCTTCGGAATAAAACATCGCCGTATCGCGAACACTACGGCTTAGAATTCCCTGGTGCCCCAAATTGATAGGTAATAAATGGGACCCT
>NZ_LWGJ01001194.1:0-1941 GCF_001635845.1 Oleiphilus sp. HI0132
TAACAGTGCATTAAGTGGATAATATAATCTAAATTATAGCGTTGCAACATAAATCATTGGTTTTGTTGAATAAATTAATGTTTATATTTTCTTGTTTATCAAAGTGTCTGTTCCTGGTTTTGTAACAGAGGGCGTGATGCCTGTAACGCTAGGTGTTAAAAGGTGTTGAAATGAAAGATGCACAGGAATTATTGCTTAACTTGGCTAGGCTTAAGTTATCAGCGCAAGGGGAAGTGACTTAGTTGCGCGGAGCCTCTCCAATCATCACTTTCCAATCCCTAGTTGTTATAAGGACTTTTTAGGAGCCATTTTGGCTCCTTTTTTTTGCCTTGGATTCAGCGAGCTCTAATCCAGAATTTCGTCTAGAGCGTCATAGATTGCTGGCGTGCTAATGAGAAGGTTGTTGTTGTAGATGCAGGCAGGAATACCTTCAGGTACTGGGGTGAAGTGGCCGCAGCGTGCACCGGCTTCAAGGGCAATCAGTCTGGCTGCAGCGAAGTCCCAGGGGCTCAGTGACTCAAAATAGCCGTCAAGGCGGCCATTTGCAACCCAGCAGATATCCATTGCAGCAGAGCCTAGGCGGCGAATGTCTTGGCATTTCATCAGCACCTTTTCTGTTCGGCGCATGATTTCAGGTACGGTGCTTTTATCGTAAGGGAAACCCGTGGCAATCAGGGCTTTCCGTAAATTGTCTTGGTTGCTGACGGATAGCTTGTTCTGATTCAAATAAGAGCCTTGCCCCAAAATAGCGGAATAGCACTCGTCCAGAAACGGATTGTAGACAATTCCCACTTGTACCTCACCTTCACACGCGAATGCGATAGAGACGGCGACCATAAAGTGGCCGTGAGCATAATTAACGGTGCCGTCAATGGGGTCAATAATCCAGATGGGTTCAGCTAGGTCTTTGCCTTGGCTCGTATCGGTATATGTCTCTTCAGACATGATACGGTGGTGAGGGAATTTTTCTTGAATAGCTTCGATGATTAGTTTGTCTGCTGCAATGTCTGCAGATGTTACTAGCTCATGTTGATCTTTGTAATTCTGACTGAGTGAGCCTTTTGCTCGTTCCGACTTAATCATCGAGCCAGCTTTGATTGCTAGCTCTTTTGCGAATTTCTCTATGTCGCTATAGTTCATAGGTCACCCAGACAGATTAGTTTACAGGGTTTGGCTGCCTTAAGACTGCTGCTCTCGGGCAATGGCTCGGTAGGCAATGTCATCTCGATAGAACATACCTTCCCAGCTGATATTTTGTGCAAGCTGATAGGCCTTTTGCTGAGCTTCAGTCACATTGTTGCCCAGAGCTGTAGCGCATAATACTCTGCCACCAGACGTTGCTACTTGCTCGCCATCGAGTTTGGTGCCTGCATGAAATACTTTTGCAACATCAGACTCGCCTTGCTTTAGGCCTTTAATGATGAGGCCTTTGTCGTAGCTTCCTGGGTAGCCACCAGCGGCCAAGACAACGCCAACTGCTGCGCGAGAATCCCAGTCTGTTGTTGTTTTATCGAGAGTCTTATCCAATGCCGCATTGCATAGAGTAATTAGATCAGATTGCAGGCGCATCATAATAGGTTGTGTTTCAGGGTCGCCGAAACGGCAGTTATATTCGATGACTTTTGGTTGGCCATCTTTTGAAATCATTAAACCTGCATAGAGGAAGCCTGTATAGTCATTGCCTTCCTTCGCCATACCTTCGACGGTTGGGATAATGACTTCAGACATGATGCGATCATGGATCTCCTGGGTTACAACTGGAGCCGGTGAATAGGCACCCATTCCACCAGTATTTGGGCCAGTGTCGCCGTTGCCAACGCGCTTATGGTCCTGGCTGGTTGCCATCGGTAGAATATTCTTACCATCTGCAATAACGATGAAGCTGGCTTCTTCGCCATCAAGAAATTCTTCAATAACTACACGGCAGCCTGCTTCGCCAAA
>NZ_LWGJ01001195.1:0-721 GCF_001635845.1 Oleiphilus sp. HI0132
GGAAAGTTTGTAGATGAGATTGAAAGGCGTATGGGTCGAAGAGTCGAGAATAGAGGATCGGGTAGGCCTGGGAAGTAGGTCTGACAGCTTTTCAGACACAGATACCAGGAATTGATATAGGTACGTATAATGTCGTACAATTATTCTGTGAGGGGGCAATGAATAAGTTCAAGGACGTTAAAAAGCGGATCCTGCAATGTATATATGATGGAAATGTTTTGCATGAAGCCAGAAACAATATCGAGATTAAGAACTTGTTGGAAGTAGGTGATGTTTCGATCGAAGAGCTAGCAGAAATCATTAAGCATACTCGAGGAGACGACTACGAGGTCAGTCCGCATCATAAAGATCAAAGTATAAATGTGCACCTTATTAAGACTCGGTATCGGCGCCAGTCATGGTATATAAAGTGGTTTTTTATAGAACCAAATGCTGTGTTTATAAGTGTGCATCAATGAGGCCAGTTATGAAAATATTAAAAGAGGGTGATGTGGGAAAGGTTCTTTGTCATACCTGTGAGTCAGTACAAAATTCCACGTTTAAGTTGAGAGACGTCCCCTTTAGTGATGACAGTGGTAGTGTTAAGAACATATTGGCGGGTGTTTGTGATGCCTGCGATAGTGTTGCTGCGATTCCTCATCAATCTACTCCAGCTATTAAGAAGCAGTTAGATAAGCAGCGTAAATCAGTGGAAGGCCGAGTGCCCTCTCACTTAGTTGAT
>NZ_LWGJ01001196.1:0-2175 GCF_001635845.1 Oleiphilus sp. HI0132
GTAAGAGTTTCTTTTTTATAGGTGCTTATTATGAAATTTACGTTAAAAAAATTAGCCGCTGTAGGGGTTTTAGCATTAGGTTCGATGTCAGCAAATGCAGCCATCGTTACGGAAACTTGGGTTACTCAGGTTGCACAGAGTGACGTGACCGGGCTTAATGTCGGCGATTCATTATCATGGTCTTTTACATTCGATAACGAAGGGACTCGGGCGAGTACATTTTATGATGATGGAACTCCAACGTATACGTATTGTAACGCGCTGGATGGAAATGCTGATGGAGCTTGTTCAATTGAATGGACTTTGTTTGGAATTAATTATGCGGATTTGATTAGTTACGACGACTCGGACTGGCAGGCTAGTATTGATTATCATCTGGCCACCGAAAATATGGTTGAATACGACCGCGGTATTCGTGAGGCGAGGGTTTCAATCACTGAATTCGGTTTGTCAACAATTAACGTAAAGGAAGGTGGATCTGAAATAAATATCAGTACGTGGGCCGAAGGCACTGGACCATTTGGAACCGGACCGGGTAGCCCAACGATATCGGCTGAAACTTACCTTTACCAGGTTTCAGATCCACAGCAGTATTTCTTAGCAAACACCAGAATGACGGTCACGTCAGTCACCTCGGTTTCAGTACCTTTAATCGATGTTCCAGAACCTGCTACGCTTTCGCTTCTTGGTTTGGGTTTAGTAGGCTTAAGCTTTGCTCGTAGACAAAAGAAGTCCTAATTCTATCTAAGCCTGAAGTACACTATTGTTGCCAGCACTTAAGGAAATCACCCAGAACTAAAGCTATCTCACTTGAGATGGCTTTTTTTCTGCTCATAAAGCTGATGAATTTTCTCAAAGTACTTTTCGATAGTTTTACGGGTTGCCTTGATATGAAATCAGTTAAAAATCAGAGCCTGTTTCTATCCTACCTATAAAAGTTTTATTGCTTTGTCACTCCTCTGTTTTGGAGTCGAGCTTTTCCAAGCATCACCTTATTCTCATCCGGAAGATAGTGTACTCTAAGCGCAAATTAATGATTGGAAATGGCTAGACCTAATGAACGCAAAACGAGCAGATACGATTGTCGTACTGGACTTTGAGACGAGTGGCTTATCTCCTGATATGGGAGAACGTGCGATAGAAATTGGTGCAGTGCTGATTGAAGGTGGGGAGATTACAGATAGCTTTCAATCCCTAATGAACCCCGGTATTCGCATCAGTGCTTTTATTGAAGATTATACCGGTATTAGCAATGCAATGTTGAGCAAGGCGGCTCCCTGTGAAGAGGTGATGAAGCGCTTTAATGATTTTATTGCCGGGCATAACCTAGTCGCTCATAACGCCTCTTTTGATAAACGCTTTCTTGATGCTGAACTATCACGAGTTTCTTGCTCCTATCCGGGAGACTTTGCCTGTTCTTTGCTCGCTTCTAGGCGTATTTTTCAGGATGCGCCGAATCATAAGTTAGGAACTTTGGTTCAGTATGCGAACCTTGATACTGTTAGCTCAATCTCATCGGGTAGTTTTCACCGTGCCTTGTATGATTCAGAGATGACTGCCAAGCTGTGGTTAGCTATGTTAGAGGATATTGGTGAGCGCTACGGTATTTATGATTTACCGTTCTCTTTTATTCAGCAGCTTAGCAAAGTGCCTAAGAAGTCGGTGCATAAGTTTATAGAGAAGCACAGGGCTTAGGAACGAATCGTTATATTAAAAAGCAGGAGTTAGCAATGAGTTATAAGTGTATTTCAGTTCCGCAAGCCAGGTCTTTAATGAGGGAGAAGGCGTGTTCTTTGGTGGATATTCGAGACCCCGCTTCATTTGCTTCAGGAAATATAGAAGGCTCGGTTCATATTTCGAATGACAATGTACAACAGTATTTATCTGACATGGATAAAGAAAAGCCACTAATTGTGGTTTGCTATCACGGCAACAGTAGTCAAGGCGCGGCTGAATTTTTCGCCAGTCAAGGCTGTAGAGAAGTGTATAGTCTTGATGGCGGTTTTGTTGAATGGCAGCAAGGCGATTAGATCTAAGCTACTGCTTTATCACCCTTCAATCACTTAACTGAGCCCGGGTAATCGAAGACTAAGGATACGTATTAATCTTTGATAAACTTTACATCTATATTCAGTAAACACCGCTCGTCTCAGACGTCGAGCTAATAGCTAAGCG
>NZ_LWGJ01001197.1:0-38567 GCF_001635845.1 Oleiphilus sp. HI0132
ATGGCTATTCTCTACAATTCGCTGAGCCTTGCCCGACACTTTATAACGTGCAACGAAAGACACTTGGCCTTCCTTATCATCCTCTAGACCTGCTACTGTATCTTTAATTTTCAAACCAAGCCACTTACTTTGTGAATCGAAATCAAGGTTGCTTGGGCGGGTGTCCGGGTGCCAGCTTGTTAGAAGGTAGTCTTCATTCTCAAGTACAAAGGCACTGTAGCGAGAGCGCATTAGCTGCTCGGCTCTTAGTGCTTTAGCTATGTCAGCATGAATAAGAGCACAGCAATCGTCATACGTCAGGGAAGACCCACAGGGGCAAGGAGCTTTGGGCATTAATCTCGTCTTAATTTGTCGCTAATAGCGATCGGATTGGGGAAGTTAAAGATAACAATATATGAGTTAAAGATGAAAGTCAGTATTGCTGTGGCCTGGATAAGGTGGGAGGCCTCGGTCCCTATCAAAGCCGATGCGGTTGCCAGGTAGGCAATCAGTAACGAAAACTCACTAATTTGGCCTAATCGAAAACCAGCTTCCCAGGCAATGTCATTGGGTTCTTTGCTGCGCGTAAGCAACCAACGGAATATCACTGGCTTGATAACAATAATCAGCCCAGCCAGTAGTAGTGAGGGGAGAATAACGTCTGCCAGTAAGCCTAAGTTGAATGAAGCGCCCAGCGAAAAGAAAAACAGAACTAAAAAGAAGTCACGAAGCGGTTTTAAATGCTCGGCTATATATTGGGCGATTGGGCTAGTCGCGATGCTGATGCCTGCGATAAAAGCGCCGATTTCAGAAGATAACCCAATGTAATGTGCGAGTTCTGCAACACCCAGGCACCAACCAATTGTCAGCAAGAATATATACTCATGAAAACGGTCAAACTTGGATATCAATTTAAGGATGACATGCTTTACGGTAGCGAATACGACAAAGATAAGTAATGGCAAAGTTAGCATTGTTTTAACGAAGCTAAAGATACTGTTGCTGTCCGGATCTGCTGAAGTACCGCTGCCTCCTAATATGAGCAACACGACAATTGCCACCAAATCCTGTAGCAGTAGCATACCCACAACAAGTTCCCCGACATGGCGGTGATGCAAGACGGTTGTAGGGAGAAGCTTTATGCCTATAATCGTACTAGAAAACATCATCGCACAGCCGATAATCACGGACTCTTGAGAGCTGTAGCCAAAGCCTTTTCCAATCATAAACCCGGTAAAGGCGAAGGCTAGGGAACTGACAATAGCGACCAGGGTGGCTTTTCGCAACATGTGCATCAAGCTCTTTGGTTGCATATCGAGCCCTAATAAAAACAGCAAAAAGATAATTCCGATCTCTGCTATTTCTGACAGCAGGTGCGCATCGCTCACATAGTGCAAGCCATAAGGGCCTATTAAGGCACCTAAGGCAATATAGGCGACAATAATAGGCTGACGAGTATATAAAACAATTGAAGCAAGGATCGCGGCCCCAGAAAAGATAAGGAAGAAGGAATTGACAATCGAGAGATGTTCCATAGTACTTTGGGGCTCAGTGGGTCTTAAAACAATGTAATTTACTTGAAAGCTTATCTGCCTCTTAAGCAGTATAGCAACGATTTACGGCTATTAGCTTTGAAGCAATAATTTAACTCTCTGTCACAATGCTTTTTGTGTTGACAAATGACTGCAGGAAAGTCGCCATTATGGTAATCTTGTGCTCATCAATCTGTCATTCTGCTTAAGAAAGCACGGTGCTCTGTTTATAATGTCGAAGCCAAAAATGCCCAAAGAGAAAAAACGCTTTCTGGATATTCCATCTATCAAGGACAGTACCTTTTCCGTATTTAAAGGGGCTGGCGACTTGGCGACGAGTAGTGTCGCGTTGCCAAAAGCCTTTGTGCCGATTGTGAAACTCTTGATGACAGAGCGCATGATCACTCAAGATGAATTAGCCGACGAACTCGATCTTTTATTCGAGCAGTTATATCTTCACCCGGTTTCATCTCACTCTAGGTCATTGACGGAGTACCTTCGAAAGTATCGTATTATCCCCAATGAAGAGTCGACAGAAAATCTTATTGGTTATGTCGTTAAGCAGGCGGTTCTGCGCAGCCCAGTCGATATTCCTGAAGTTGTTGTTGATGAGTTTTGGAGCTTCTTTCAAGAATTGATAGAATCGCCAGAGCTTAAAGGCGTTGTCGAGCTGAATCTGGATATTGTCCGTTCAGTCTTGCGTACATATGAGCCTTTGCTTCTGGATATCGTTAACAGCATTAAGCATATCCGAAAGATAAATCAGAAAACCTTGTCTGAAATAGTATTAAAGCTCCAGGTTTTGCGTGGCGACATACATATCCTTAAGCGACAGATAAAAGCTATTCGCTACATAAAACCCTTCCTGCAAACAGACCCAAAAGACTTTAAACAACAGGCAGAAATTGTTGCCAAAATGGTACGTGAGTTCGGCCCTTTGTTTATCAAAATGGCGCAGGTCGCCGCTGCAAACTCAGACTTCCTGCCTGAAGAAATCTCTAAAGAGTTAAAAGTATTCCAGGAAGATGTCGACCCGATGACGGCATCCGAGGTCTATCAAGCCTTTAATGAGGAGTTTGGTCAGAAGCCAGAATCCCGATATTTTGGTTTTGATGTCAATAACCCGATTAAATCCGGCTCAATTGGCTCAGTATTTGTTGCTAAGAAACCAATGCAGCATGGGGATGAAGAGGTTCTAGTCCCGGTCGTCGTAAAGGTGGCACGTCATAACCTAGAGCGTGAGTTTGCTATGGGTTCTCTGGCCATCGAGCTGATGCTTATCAGTAGTCAGTACTGGGCACCTCATAGTAAGTTGAGGCCGTTTTTGGCGGCAATGTCAGAACAGATAAAGGAATTTACCAAAGGCTTTGAGCAAGAGCTCGATTTTAAACATGAAGCAGAAATTCAAGACCGTTTCTATCAGCGGGCCCTGGCATCGCCAGTATGGTATGTACCGGGTTTATACGGTGCTACTGGACGCATCATTGAAATGGAATTCCTTCAGGATGCCATGGCGATAAACCAGGCGATAGATCGTTACCGTGGTAAGCGAAAGAAAAAGTTTCAGAGAAAACTTGCCGACAATTTCCTATACACCATGCTTGAACATCTTCTGATACACCAGGAGTTTCACGGAGATCTTCACCCTGGAAATGTGATGGTAGATCTCGATGCCAGGTTGTTCCTTATTGATTGGGGAAATGCCGTCGATATGCGTGGTAAGTGGGGAATGGTAGGTCGTTACCTGGCGTCGGTATTGAGTGGCGATGTTGATATGCTGACGATGACTCTTATTCAAATGAGTAAGGGCCAAAAAGGAAACCTGGAACGCTATGACGAGATTAAAACAGCGCTTGAAGAAACATTGATTAAAAAGAACGTTACCCCATTGGGTAGAGACTTTATGTTTCGCCTTTATGAAGAGGGGCAGGAAGGCTTGCGCCAGCGTTTACAGACTGCCTTGCATTTAATGTCTAATACCTATCAGCTTGATATGACCATTAAGAGCGATTATCTACACTTATCTAGATCTTTGTTTGCTATGGTCGGCACCTACAATAATCTTTATAAAGATATCTCTGGCTGGACAATGGCGAAAGATCTTGTTGCGGATGTAGCGATGTTTCCGCTTCGTTTTACTTATCACCGCATTGTTAGGCCGAATATTCTATCTGAGCCTGAAGATTCACCCTATGCTACGAATCATTTTGCTGCCCAAGAGCAATTAAAATCAAAAACTGCCCCTGTCGCGCCAATGTCTTTACTAGAAATTCAGTAGGCCGGCTGGTGAGTTCAGAAACTGATGAAAGCTTAATAACGCTATTTGAAGATGCTAATCTTCTTGCCGTTCATAAGCCAGCTGGTATCCCTTTTCACTGTGATGACCTACTTCAAGGGATTGTGCAAAAGGTTAGGCTTCAGTTCGAATCTGAGCAGCTTTTCCCTGTTCATCGCTTAGATAAAATGACTTCTGGATTGATGGTTTTCGCAAAGACTCAGGCCTCGAACAAAGCAATAAGTGAAATGCTCCAGAATAAAACCATCGAAAAGTACTATCTGGCACTGAGTACTAAGAAACCAGGTAAAAAGCAGGGGGCGGTTGCCGGTGATATGGTTAAAGGGCGTCGTGGTAGTTATTTGCTTCGTCGAGAAAAAACTAATCCTGCTGTGACTCGTTTTTTCGCCAAGGCGCTCGACCCGATGTTGAATAAAGATACTGAACTGAGCACGAAAGAAGGCTATTGGCTATTTGCATTAAAGCCAGAAACCGGTAAAACTCATCAGCTTCGTGTAGCCTTAAAGTCACTAGCGAGCCCAATTTTAGGTGACGAGCGCTATAGTGGTATGAAGGCTGATAGAGGCTATCTGCATGCTTATAAGATGTGCTTTGATTTGTTCGGACAGCGCTATGATATCACCGATGAGAACTTTCGAGGTGAAGCTTTTAGCCTCACAAGTTTAAGCGAAAGCAATGATTTTAGACTGCCTCAGAAGCTAAATTGGCCCAAGGCTGCTTTCAAGTTAGACAACAAGCAAACATAAGTATTTATTTTCCTAAGACAAGCCCTTCGCGACGCTTGTCTGCGCCGCCAAGCAAGCCTTGTTCAGTAAAGATCACCCCATGCAAGCCTGAGTTTAAATCTTTCACTTTTGTTTGGTAGCCCATGCCTTCAAAGACGTCTTTTAGTTTCTCTGCCGAGCTGTTTGCTTCGATATCCATCACACCAAAGCGATTAACTATATGCGCCTGATCAAAGGCTTCTTGTGGCGTCTTTTCCCAATCCAAAATTGCAATTAAGCTGTTGGCGACATAGTTAATAATGCGTGAACCGCCGGGTGAACCCAGAGCGACATAGGGCTGTTTGAGGCCATTGGTATCTTTTTTAAAGACGATGGTGGGTGCCATCGATGAACGCGGACGCTTACCTGGTTCAACACGGTTAGCAACGAGTTTTCCTTTATGGTGAGCCCTAAAGGAAAAGTCAGTGAGTTCGTTATTTAAAAGGAAGCCATTCACCATTAGTCTGGAACCAAAACCATTTTCTATGGTACTGGTCATCGAAACTATATTTTTATCTTTATCAACGATCACAAAATGGCTGGTTGAGGGGACTTCGATTGACTTACCTGCCTGATAGGCGGCATAAAATTTTGCATCGGGAACTCCCGGCGATACACCTTGCAGGGCTGTTCCTGGCGTAATTAGCTTTGATCTACTTCTAAGGTAGTGCTTGTTGAGCATGGCTTTTGGCCAGTCTACAAATGCCGGGTCCGCAATATATTGCCCTCGATCAGCAAACGCTAGGCGGCTGGCATCGGCGATAAGCTGCCATGTTTCTGCAGAGTTTGAGCTTCTTTGTGACAGCCCGAAAGGCTCTAGGATGCCGAGTATTTGCGCAATGCTAGTCGCACCAGAGCTTGGTGGCCCCATTCCGCAAACTTCGTAAGTCTTGTAAGGAGAGCACACCGCTTGCCGTTCAATCACTTTATAGTCTGAGAAATCTTTCTGGGATAGAAAGCCTGGGTTGCTCGCTTGCTTTACTTTATCAACGATTGTTTGGCTAATATCGCTATTATAGAAGTAATCACCACCATGTTTTGCTAGAGCGACCAAGGTGTTTTTGTAAGCAGGGTTCTTAAGTTGCTGTCCTGCTTGTATCGCACGTCCATCAGGAAAGAAATATTGGTATGCGCTATCATCACTGCTCAAATATTTTTCATCTCTTTTTACTGCGTTCGCTAACCGTGGGCCTACATTAAAACCATTTCCGGCAAGTTGTATCGCAGGGCTGAGTAGAGATAGCCACTTCTTCTTACCATATTTCTTGTGGACCTCAGCTAAAAGTTTAACCGTCCCGGGTGTGCCTACTGATCGACCACCTACTACCGCGTCGAAAAAAGCCATTGGCTGAGCGTCTTCTTTTAAGAAAAGTTCTGAGTGAGCGTCTAAGGGAGCAGTCTCACGCCCGTCAAAGGTAGTGAGCTTGTTATTTTGTGAGTCATAGTAGACCAGGAATGCGCCACCGCCTAAACCGGAGGATTGCGGTTCAACCAGACCAAGTACCGTTTGTACGGTGACCATAGCATCGATGGCATTACCGCCTTGCTCTAATACCTTATAGGCTGCTTTACTTGCTTCCGGGTGTGCACTGACAACCATAAACTCTTTTGCATAGCGCGATTTTATAAGGTCAGAAGCGGGGCGTATTGTTTGGGTTTTGAGTTGTTTATTATCTGCTTGGCCTTGCTCTGGAGCGAATAGGTCACTTACTTGCTGACAGTGAAGCAAAGGAGAATAGAAAGATAGTGTTGTTATGAAGGTGAGTAGCGACTTCATTTAGCGATATCCTCTTACTTAGGTTCTTATTCTGGAGCGGCTTAACAGTGCGTTACTTGTGCTTGAGCAGGGTAGACAACTTTTCGGCTTTTTCATAGAGCCAGCCTTGTATTGAATCGCAGCCACACTCTAGCAAGAAGTCGCTTTGTTCCTGGCTCTCGACACCTTCGGCAACTACTTTCATATCCAAACCGTGCGCCATTAGGATAATAGCAGAGACGAGTTTGCAGTCAGATTCGTAAAAAGGAAGTTCGTTAATAAACTCTCTATCGATTTTTAAGGTGTTAAAGCTGAATTTTCGGAGGCTGCTTAAAGATGAATATCCTTGGCCGAAATCATCCATTGCGAGTTTCATACCTAGCTCAGTTATTTTATTAAGTATGAAGTCCGTATTGCTCTGGCTGGACATCAGAACGCCTTCTGTAATCTCAATTTCTACCGAACTATAGTCAATGCCCGAGGAGGATACCGTGTCGCTCAAGACATCTATAAGACTTGGTGAGTTAAATTGAACCGGAGAAATGTTTATCAACATTGTGCAGCGTGCATTGTAATGAGCTTTAAGCTCGACCAGCGCAGCTAAAGACTGCTGAATTACGAACTCACCAATCGGAATGATCATGCCGTTTCTCTCGGCTACTGGGATAAATTCGGCAGGGGATACTTGGCCAAGATGCTCGCTGTGCCAGCGTAATAATGCTTCAAAGCCTATTACTTGTTTACTTTGTGCGTCGATCTTTGCTTGGTAGACCAAGTACATTTCGTTCTTGTCCAAGGCAGCGCGAAGTGCTTGCTCTAACTCAATTTGACGCGATACTTTCTCTTTTCGCTCTTTAGTGTAAAAAGCATAGGAACCGTTAGAGAATTCTTTTGCTACGTGAGTTGCTGAATCGGCATTCTTAAGTAATTCATCAGATGTGTCGCCGTCAAAAGGAAAAATTGAGATCCCGATGC
The DNA here is from genome assembly GCF_001635845.1 of Oleiphilus sp. HI0132. Taxonomy (NCBI): domain Bacteria; kingdom Pseudomonadati; phylum Pseudomonadota; class Gammaproteobacteria; order Oceanospirillales; family Oleiphilaceae; genus Oleiphilus; species Oleiphilus sp. HI0132. The sequence goes on from NZ_LWGJ01001197.1 coordinate 7,303, forward strand.
TCGCCGAAAGAGTGTATAAACCCGCATCTATTTGAAAGGCTGCCCGAAACTGCTCCAATACGGAGCTGGTTGTTGAAGCTAGGTCGGACACATCATTAAAGTGACTGATGATAATCAGGAATTGATCACCACTGAGGCGGCCCAGTGTGTCACCCTCTGTTAGTGTTGTGCCAAGCCGCTCAGCAACTTGTTTCAGAACTTGATCCCCGGCACTGTGCCCGTAGGAGTCATTAATCTTCTTAAATTCATCGATGTCTATCGAAAGCATGGCTACTTTCGAGTTGTTCTGTTTGGCTTCGTTAATGCGTTCTCGTAAACGGTCTTCGATCAGGAAACGGTTTGGAAGGTCGGTTAGCTGGTCATAATGCGCTGAACGAAGTATCTGTGAAGTTTGCTGTCTTACTTTACGCTTTAGCATCATGTTCCAAAGCGCACCGATAATGATGATGACAAAAAGAGCAGCACTTATCCGAAGAACGATCATTAGGCTCTGATTGTTGTCGACTTTTATGCTTGTCCATTTTTGGCGGATAGCCTCTTCTTCTTCCACCGTAATACTGTCCAGACCTTTTTCAATAATAGAAACCAACTCGGGCCAGTCATTTCGTATAGCGAAGTGTAGACTCTGTTTTTCTTTTGAAACGGGGGCGGCTACTTTTAGGTTGTTAAGGTTGAGTTTTCGTATCCAATAAGAAGTTGAGGCGACATTTCCGACAAATGCATCGACTTNGCCACCTGACAATGCGAGCAAGGCTTCATTCAGGGTTTTGTATGTATGGGGCTGGATATTCGACTGCTCAGTGACAAAGCCATAGTGCGATGAATTTGCCTGAACAGCGACTTTATGAGTGCTGAGTCAGATAAGCCAGAAATAAAGGGAAAATCTGACTGAGTGACAATGACACGATGGAAGCTCAGGTAAGGGCGGGTATAATTAAAAAAATTTCTTACGCTCTTCAGTCATACCCACAGCCGGCATAACATCCAATTGTTTATTTTTTGCTTTCTCGGTCACTTCTGCCCAGCTTAGGTCAGGAATGACTTCCAAATTTAAATTTAAGCGCCGATTTAACAAGCTAATATAGTCCGAGGCCAGACCCTTGTATTGGCCATCTTCAAAAAACTCAAAAGGAGCGAACTCCGGGTCTACACCCAATTTAATAGTTGGATGAGCATCTGCCCAAGCACGTTCATCAGGACTTAGACGAACTTGCCTGTTGGCTTGTAAATAATCGATCGGAAGCCATTTAGAGCGAAGCGCTTGAAGCTGATCTTCGGGAATGCTGCGCAGAGCCTTGGTTAGAATTGAAGATAAAAGCGGCCAGTCTTTTCTTACTGCAATCGACTCAGGCGAGCCATTACTGTCGTATATTGCTGCATATTTTAAGTTTGAGATCAGATACTTGGTGCGATAATAATGCCCAGCACCAATAAATGAGACGGCTGCATCGGCATCACCGACAGACACGGCATTGAGCGCATCAAGCATCGTATCAACCTTCAAGGGTTGAATCGTAGGGAACTCTTTAGTAATTCGTTTAGCGTATTGGTAGTCAGAAACCAGAGCAACTTTTTTATATTTCAGGTCAAATTTGCTATCAATCTCTGTGTTGTCGTCACGAGTGATAATAACTAATGACTTTCGAATATATGGGTCAGAGAACTTGAACCAGGTATTGCGTTCATCACGCTCTACCATTGTTGCCACAATATCTACTTTATGTTGCTTGGCATCTTCGTATAGCTCTTTCCATTGCGTTTTTGCATAGGGCGAAAACTCGACCCCCAGTTTTTTTGAAATAATACCGAACAACTCTGGCGAAAAACCATCGATAGATTTGTCATTGTCCAAAAAACTGTAGGGAGGGAAGTAACCATCATATGCTATTGATACAACGGGATGTAGTGCTAACCACTCTTGTTCTTCCAGGCTTAAGTTGATTGAGCTATCGGGCGTCGCGTGGCTATATAGCGGGGCTAAAATAAAACCTAATATAAGCAGCTGCAAACACTGAGTGAGTGAAGAAAAAGACGTAATCCTAGGGAAAAGAGTAGCTGCTATTACTGATTTTTTAGGGGGGTGACCATGCTGCTTGTTGCTCATAGACGTCCGGATTGTTCTGTAGAGAGTTAGGGCTTATGTATACCTAGTTTTAAACCAAATAATACAAGCACTTAACAGTGATTCCCAAACGCTAGTAAAATGTAGGCAAAGCGCTCCTTGTTTTGAGCGCCTTCCCCGGCCTATGAGCTAATTCAGAATAGATGATTTGTTTGCTTTAAATCGGTCATTCTTCCATTGGCGCTGGGTTCTTGCGGCTTTTTCGCCACTCATACTTGTTAGAATCTCGAAGTAATCTGACTGGTATTTATCTTTTAAAATATCTTCTTTAGTCTTACCTTTCACAGCATAGACTGTCTGAATATTTTGTTGGTCAAAAGCTCGCCATTCCTGCTCATCTTTTAACAAAGAATATTTATGGCCTTCCAGAGCTTTTCTAACCTTGGCTGTTTCAAAGCTGCCTGCGCGTTCTACGGCGTCTTTGTATTGATATAAAATTGAATATGCCGAAGCTGCGGAAGAAGAAGGGTAGGCGTCATAGCGTTTGCTAAAGGTTTCAACGAATTTTTTGCCTGTTTCATAATTGTATTGTTCTGGTATATTCCATGCCCAGGGTAAAGCACCAACAACGCCCTCCATTGCTTCAGGTCCAGCACTTTTGGCCATGCCTAAGGTCAGGTTAGGTACGACGATAGACATTTTTTTCTTAAGCCCCATGGCGGTGACCATTTTTAAGGCTTTTGCCATATCATCGCCAAATAAAACCAACACTAATACATCGGGTACTTCTTCTTTCGCTGCGTCTAAGGCCGCCTTGAAGTCCTGCTTTGTCGCACCAGGGAAGGGGACAAGTGCGCGCTGGTGTGCTTTTTTGTCTTTGGTTTTGCTGAACTTGCGAATTGAGTTTTCAGTCGACCAGCCTCAGGTATAGTCTGCAGTGATGTAGAATAACTCTTTACCTTTGAAGTTTTTCTTTAGGTATTTTGAAAGCACTTTAGCGCCCATCCAGGCGTTATAACTTTCCCTGAACATGTGGGTATGACCGTCTTTCCCCGTCGTGGCATTTGAGTAGGTTAGCGTGCCAAAGTATAAAGTGTCACGCGCTTTTGCAGCGTAGCCACCTGAAATAGAGACAGCGCTAGAGGAACCGCCAAAAATCATTTTTGCGCCCTGGTCATCGATCATGTGGACGACGTTTGTGGTAGATATTGCGGCTTTTGACTGAGTGTCTTTTTTAAGAAGCTTTATGGGTTTTCCTAGTATCCCGCCATTATTATTAATTTCTTCAACTGCCATATCGGCAGCACGTTCTTGGGCGAGTCCTTGTACTTGGTAAGGGCCTGAAGCGGGATAGTTAAGGCCTATAATGACTTCATTTGCACTTAAACTACTGGCATGTGAGATTAGTGTTAACAAGGATAGGCAGAAAAGCTTACGTAAAAGCATATAAAACTCATAAAATAGTGGATTAACAGGAATTTAGTTTAGTCCATACAACGTAAAGTCGCAGGGAATTTTGATGAGAAATTGTTTTATATCTATTGCTATACAAAAACTGATCCGCCAATAGTTTAGAGATGAGGCTCTCGCTTACAAATTACTTCTTTTTGATCAGTCTTTTGTTGTTGCAGGTGCTTCAATAGTTTTTTGGCAGAAGTCTTCACTTGTTTATTTTCATTCTTAGTCTGTAGCTCAATATACCTACCTAACATTTCACACTGTACGCATAAGTCCTGGAAACGCCCAAAGAGCGCTTGGTGGGCTTTGTAAGATTGTTTGGCTGAGTTTGTTTTGGAGCCAGTAAGCTCAGAGAGGTAGCGGCTTTTCTTAATTAGCTTACGGATATGGTGAAGGTCGTCATCTTGATTGCTTGAGGTTAAATTATCCATAAGTCGACTGATATTGTCTGATAGCTCAATTTGTTTGTCAGTAAGCTTGTCATCATTAGTTTTTCCACACAGCTGTTCAAATTCACTAGATCTAAGAAACTGCTTCCATTGTTTGTTGTCTCGAAGAAAACGTTCACTATTGGCGAATTCACAGAATGCTAACAGCTTCTCGTGACGTATTTTTTCGAGGTCTTGGTATAGTTGAGAAAGCCCCTCACCGTATGTGCCTTGCTCTTCACCAGAAATGACTGAAAGGTAGTTTAGAAATACGTCTAAATCTCTCAGCTCGCCAGTGAGCATTGCGTGCTGTTTTAAGTTCCGTAGGTGCTGATCAAGCGTTTTGTCTTTTGTTAAGGTGTAAATCATGCTAGCAATTGACCGGGTTTTTCTTAGACAAACTCTGTATTGATGAACAAATTCGGAATCTATATCTGCAAGACAGCCAGGCAATAAGCCCAAGGACATTTTGTGTAGTTTGAGTAAATTAGACCGGATTTGTGTTTGATCGCTTTCGGCGTCATGAGCTGCTTTGTTTACTTTACACATATATTCTTCATAGCTCGCCGACGTGGGCGTAATCAAGCGTCGTACTTTAGCCTGAAGAGGAGACAAAGCGGCCCAGCTTGGCGTATCAAGTTCTAAATGAACATAGCTGCAGGTAGGAAAACGTTTTATGGGTGTTTTTAATAGAAACTCGAGAAGTTCCTCAAAAGCGGGGTTATGGCCAACGATCAATACTTCATTTTCATCATCGCCGAGCTTATGCAGCCATTTTAGTAATTTCTTCCTGCTAAACGTGTATAGATCTTTGTCAGTTTTGACTTCAGTGAATGAGTTAGCGCATGTAAGGGTTGCCTGAATAGTTTGCCGTGCACGTTCTGCATTGCTGGAGTAGATGTTTGCTTGTAATGCGCCGTCAGCTTCAAGAATAGGAGACATGATAGCTATCTGACGTAATCCTCGCTTGTTCAGTGGTCTGTCTAAATCCGAAAGAGAAGGCTTAGAGCAACTGGACTTAGCGTGGCGTAAGAGATACAAGTGCTTCATCAGAAAGCCTCTAGAAATATCAAAAATGTTAGTGAGAAAAGTTCTTCCTCAATAATAAACCTTTTAGATGACAGTTAGTTTGCAAGGTTTTGATTGTATTTGCTAATTCTTACAGTTGTTCGTTGTTTTTGCTAAAGTGGTGTATGTCAAAAAACATGGATTAAGAAAGTACCTATGCCCAGCAAAGAACGATCAGACCTTAAAATATTATTATTACAAATCAGGGAAACCGAGCAAGTTAAGCAGGAAGAATTAGAAAGCTTTGCTCGATACAGTAAGCTTGATGTCACCCAATTTGATGTATTAAACGTTTTCGATCAGCCAGACTTTGCGAGTGATGTAGCGCAGGGCTACGATGCACTATTTGTAGGTGGAGCCAGTGAGGCAAATGTCTTGGAGCCTGAAACATATACTTTCGTGCCTAACGCTGAACGCTTGCTTTTACAGTGTGTCGAAGATGAAACCCCTGTATTTGCATCTTGTTTTGGTTTTCAGTTAGCTGCCCAAGCATTGGGACGTGAAATTATTGATGACAAAGAAAATTACGAGATGGGCACTATCCCAATATCTCTCACCGAACATGCTGCTTCAGATCAGGTCTTTCGTGGCATCAGAAATGACTTTCTCGCAGTATCGGTCCATCAGCAAAAAGCGATTTCGGCACCCGAAGGCTGCATAGAATTAGCCTATACCGATATTTGCTGCCATGCCTTTAGAGTTGCGAACAAACCATTCTGGGCATTCCAGTTCCATCCTGAAGTTGATCGAGATATTTTGATTGACAGGCTGACCTACTACAAAGAAAAATATACAGATGATGATGGGCATTTAACAGAGGTATTAGAAAGCGCCCAAGAAACACCTGAATCTAACCATTTGATAGGGTTGTTTGTTGATAGGGTGTTGTTAGGGAGCTAATTGGCGGAGAGGGAGGGATTCGAACCCTCGATACCTTGCGGTATACACACTTTCCAGGCGTGCTCCTTCGGCCACTCGGACACCTCTCCGTTTTGAACTTTCTAGCTTCGCAAATGGTGTAAACCCTGTTACGCTCCCAGAAAGGTGCGCTACTCTAAACTAGCATTTTAATCATTGCAATAGTTGAGCCCGTTAGTAGCTAATAAAAGTTAACTTATAGGTATATGTTCTCGTGAATATTCGGATTCCTCCACCACTTCAAACACTGATTGCAGCAGGTATTATGTATGGGCTGGATACTTTGATTTCAGTGAGTCTATATCGGTTTGGGCTCTTGGCTGGTATTGTTATGGCTGTCTTGGGGCTTGCGTCTGTGTTTTTCTTAATGCCAGCGGTATTTAGCTTCTGGAAAAATAAAACAACCGTTAACCCTATTAAACCTGAAAATGCGACCACGCTTGTGGTTGATGGAGTTTATAAGTACTCGAGAAATCCAATGTATGTGGGTATGGCAGCGCAGTTGCTTGCTTGGGCTGTGTATTTGGCAAACCCTTTTAACTTCTTAGTGTTTGCATTGTACGTCTATGTCATGACGGCAATTCAAATAAAGCCCGAAGAGCGTGCTTTGGTAAAGATCTTTGGGGCGAGTTACAGGGAGTATTGCGAACAAGTGAGAAGGTGGGTTTAGCAGTCTATTAGGTTAGAAAAAAATAGACTGCTATATGAGCTTTTACTAATTTTGATCAGGGATATTAATGGTTAGGTCAAATCCGCCGCCAACGCGCGGGGTAATTTGAAGCGGACCTTCATCAATACCGTGAGGAAGTTCAATTTTGTCAATTTGAGGAAGGTTGCCAATTGAAAAGGTAAGTTGATTGTCCTGTCTACTTAGCCCAAGATCGTTGGCACCGTCGCCACCAATATAGACAAAGTCGAAATCACCCTCGGGTACCGCGTAGCGTGTATCGTTCATGACTTCTTCCATTGTGCGAGTGTTAACCTCGTCGTAGGTTGGGATCACAACGTCAATAGGCGCGATGGTTGCTGAAGCAATCGCTGCATTTCGTAGCATTTCTTCACTGAGTAGGACAGAGCTGGCAGTGCCATCGACGTGGTTCTGTTGGTGCCCTAGCTTATCCATATCCTGGTCTACATTTTCAACCGGGGCAATTGTCAGGCTGGAGTAAGTTTTTTGAGTTGTCTCAATTTCCTGCTTTTTAGGCGTGACAATAATTGTCGAGTCCTTGATATAGGTTTCGGTTAACTCTGAACTGCTAAGAGATTTAACTTCTGCGCCAGCCATTAGTGGCAGTAGTAATAAAGGTGACGCTTTTAGGATGATGCTAGAGCTAGTGTTCATATTCGGTGCCTGCGATATTATACGATCAGCAGAATAACAGGTGAAAAAGTGAGCAACCTGTCAGCTATACTGTAATTATTTAGGCTGAGATCCGCTAATGCAAGGTTTATAGTCTATGTTTCTGTTAAGAAAAGTAATTATGCGGGATGTGTCTAGTTGAAGTTGCCCTTAGCTGAAAGAGTTGGTGAGATGATTGCGTCACGCAGTAAGCGAAGTGACTACTTTCGATTATCCCAAAAAAATATATATATTTTCCCGTCGCGTGCGGGTTTTGCTTATCTGTTACTTTTGTTGTTGATGCTGATAACGGCAATTAATTATCAGAATAGCCTTATTTACCTATTTACATTCTTCTTAGGTGCGATTTTCTTTTTCTCTATCTGGATGTGTTTTTTGAATATGTCCGGGCTTGAAATTAGTAGTGCTAAAGAAGAGGGTGTATTTGAGGGGGAGCGCGGCTACTTTTACGTGAAATACAGAAAAGAGCAGGGAGTGGCATTTGGTCTTAAAGTGGGCTTTGATGCAGGACAAATGAGTGCCGTCCCTCCGGTAACGAATAATCTTAATGAATATCCGGTTCAAGGTGGACTTAAAAACCGGGGATACCATACCTTAAAAAGATTGCGTTTGGAGTCGTGCTTTCCCTTTGGGCTGGTTCGAGCCTGGACATGGCTGAAACTGGATGCCTCGCTACTCGTTTACCCAAAACCTGTAGAAGGGAGTCCTACAAAAGCAGAGAATAGCGCTGAAAAAGGTTTGAGGAGCGATCAAAGGTCCGATGACTATAATTCGCTTCGTGCTTATCAAGCGGGCGATTCTATGCAGCGTATTAACTGGAAAAAATATGCAAGCTCTGAATTGCTAGTGGTTAAAGATAATGACTTAACTGCTTCAGATGCAAGCCGTGTACGTTGGCAAGATTATGAACCCTACGGAAAAGAGCAACGCTTACAGTTTATGTGTGAGAAAATAACTCGGCTGTACAAGGCTAAGCAAGCTTTTGGTCTTGAGTTACCGGTGATAGTGATTGAACCTGATTCAAGTGAGGCGCACTATTATGCCTGCCTTAAACAGCTAGCCTTATATTAATTTGCACGTGATCATATTAGTGGCTTGATAATGCAGAAAGACTTAAGAGAAGGTGATGACAAAGCAGTGATCAGCGGACAGAGCAACGTATTTGCGGTCCGTGCGCAGCCGGTTGGCGCCTTGCTATTAGTTATCATCTTACAGCTGATATCACACAGTGATCATCTTCCCATATGGCTAATCGTTTTTACGTTATTCATCTGTGTCTATCGTTTTATAGCTTATAAGCGAAATAGCCCGCCGGTAAGCACATTTGTCAAAACATGCTTAACGCTTGCTTCTTGCGCGGTGTTTGTCGCGCACTATAAAACCAACTTTTCTGTTGAAATGGCTGGCGCCTTTTTGTTTCTGACAGCTGTGTTGAAGTTTCTAGAGATCAAGGCTGACAAAGAGTTGTTTACAAGTATTTTTACGATGCTGTATTTAAGTTGTGTCTCGTTTCTATTTAGTCAGGGTGTATTTCATACGCTGTTGCAGTTGCTACTGATAGCTGTTTGCTTTTACGTGTTGCTATCCCAGAATATAGGCGTTGAATTTTCTTTAGGGAAGCGTGGTATTGCGACTTTGGGTAAAATGCTTTTCAAGCTCATGGCCGTGTCTATACCGCTTGTCATAGTGCTGTTTTTATTCTTTCCACGTATAGCTCCGCTGTGGCATATGCCTTTCAAAACTCAGCAAGGAAAGACAGGTATTAGCAATGTTATGTCTCCTGGCGATATTGCCTCACTTACCAAGTCTTCCGAAGTGGCTTTTAGAGCAGATTTCAGTGGTGTTGTCCCCGCCAAGTCAAACCTTTATTGGCGAGGTTTAGTACTCGACGAGTTTGACGGCAGAGAGTGGCGGCAAAGTATTGAGTATTATCCGGTCAGTCGCTATAAAATTGACCCAGGCCAACTTTATTCTCATGACGGCGCTACTTACCGGGTGATGCTAGAACCGCATCAAAATCGTTGGGCTTTTGCTCTCGATGATGGGCAGCCCTTAAGTAGTAACTTACTGAAAGGTGAGATGGGCCTTTTTAGCCTAAAAAACGATGCCATTCAGGCGACGCGATACAAGTTGAGTTATCAAGAGAGTCTTGGGATAGCGGTTGGCTCATTACCCTTTTTATCCGAGCTTAAGGGGGTGGATCGAATCAGAACGCCCGTTGTACAAGATTTGCAGCGACCAGGTGCATCTAGCAACCCTCGAACACAGCAATATATCGCGCAGATGAAGGCGCGATACCCTGAACCTGAAGCACTCTTTCGAGCCCTAATGGAAAACTTCGCCAAGCAGAATTTTTATTACACCCTTAAACCCGAGACGACTGGTGAGCACTTCGTCGATGAGTTTATGTTTGATACAAAAACGGGGTTCTGCGCGCATTATGCAGGGAGCCTCGCTTACATGTTACGGCTTGCAAATATTCCTGCTCGCGTAGTGATCGGGTATCAAGGTGGAGAGTTGCGCGATAATGGAAAATATATGGTTGTCCATCAATACGATGCGCATGCTTGGGTTGAAGTGTACATAGTTGGTAAAGGTTGGTTTAGGGCTGACCCTACCTCGATGGTTGCACCAGAAAGAATATTGGATGGTGGGGCTGATGCCTTTCGCGAGAAAGAAGGCTTTCTTGAAGACTCACCACTTTCATCAGTTGGGCAGCAATTAGCGCTTGTTAAGTGGGTGGGGCAATATGTTGATAAAATGAGTTATGGCTGGCAAAAGTGGGTAGTGAATTACAATCAGGGAGAGCACAAAAAGTTTGTCAGTTCGGTATTAGGGGAGTACAGCCTTTTAAGTGTCGCCAGTTTATTTGCGTATGTGCTTGTCGCTATTTTTATTTTATTTACCATCTATTTGTGGGGCCAAAAGTATGCCTTCAAATATACCTGGGCAGAGAAAAAATATATGATGTGCTGCTACGTATTAGCTCGAACTGGCTATAGCAGAACGCTGGGTGAAACGCCCAGGCAATATTTATTACGTATTCATTCTATCGCACCGCAATACCTCTATCGTATTTTAGAGCGAGTGACGAGTGACTTAGAGCGAAAGCAATATCAGTCTTGATGTCATCAAGGTAAAATTGGTCTTTGGTGTTGGCTAAAACGGTTAAAGGAATCAGGTAATGTCATTTTTTCCTTGGCAGGCGGCTCAGTGGGAGCGTGTGCTCAAGCAGGTAAGAGAAAATAAAGTTCCACACGCATTCTTGTTAAATGGTGTTGAGGGAATCGGTAAGCTACAGTTTGCGGAGAGTCTAGCAGCGTATCTTTTGTGTGAAAGTACGTCTGAGGGAAAGCTTGAGCAAGCTTGCGGCACTTGTAAACAGTGTCGTCTTGTCGAATCTGAAACTCACCCCGACTATAAGCATATTGGTCCCGAAGAAGGGAGCTCTATTCTTAAAGTCGATGCGATTAGAAATATGGTTGAGTTTTTCGCGCAATCGAGCATGCAGGGGGGGCGAAAGCTCGCAGTGTTATCTCCTGCAGAATCACTTAATCATAATGCGGCGAATGCGCTATTGAAAACCCTTGAAGAACCGAGTGGCGATTCCGTTATTATCTTAGTATCACATAGCTCGGGGCAGTTACTTCCAACGATTCGTTCTCGTTGTCAGGTGATTGACTTTTCGTTACCTGAAACGTCTGCAGCGAAGCAGTGGCTAGAAGCGGCGCTGAACAAAGACGAGCTTAGCTTGTCTGGAGCTGAGTTAGACTCGGTTTTAGCGCTGGCGGCCCAAGCCCCGCTAAGAGCTTTGGAGTACGTTAAAACGGGCGCGCTTGAAGAAAATCAACGTATGCTAGAAGAAATGGCTAGCTTTCTTCGTAAAGATGTTTTGGCCCTTGTTTTGGCTGAAAGGTGGAGCGATGATTTGTCGATTCTACGTGTAGAGTGGATGATTCAATGGTTGGAGCTCGTTTTAAAGGTCAAGTTGGCCAGCTTTTCCACTGAAGGACTTGCGGCGGCAAAAATGATCGACCATTTGGCTAAGGTTTCGACCGAGGCTCAGTTACTTGATTTATACAAAAGTGCCTTGGATCAACTGCGTTTGTTGCTCGGTACAAGCAATCCTAACAAGCAGCTGGTGTTTGAGTTTTTATTGAACCAATGGGCTGGCTTAATGGCTAAAAGAACGGTTTAATAAAGATCTCAAAAGTGTGAAGCAATTTTCAATTGCTTGCCTATACTGAAGATATATCACCTTAATACTACTCGAAACTGTTCGGGTTACAGTGGGTGCAACGACCAATTAGTGCTTTGTATTCAAGTGTTTGTACGGGCGCGTTATTGTTAAGAGAATTGTATGTCAGCAGGATTTGGGGCGCGTAGTGGTATCCTTACCCTAACAATCAAGGATAAAGCTGTTTTATATGCCGCCTATATGCCGTTCATTAAAAACGGCGGACTATTTATACCTACCGCAAAAAACTATCATCTTGGCGATGAGGTGTTTTTGCTGTTAAATCTAATGGAAGAACCTGAAAAAATCCCGGTAGCTGGGAAGGTTATCTGGGTGACTCCTAAGGGTGCTCAGGGTAATCGAGCAGCGGGCATCGGTGTTCAGTTTAACGAAGAAGATGCTACTGCCAAAAACAAGATTGAAACCTACCTGGCAGGCTCTTTAAGCTCAGATCGTCCTACACATAGTATGTAATAATAGGGGGGTGCCCCAATTTCTTGATACGATTCTTCAAGTGAGTCGCATAGATACGCATTTTTAGTTAGTATGTGCGGCTTTATCGTTGTAACAAGAGCGCGCTTGATTTTCATGTTTATTGACTCCCACTGCCACCTTGATCGTCTGAAATTAGCTCCATATGAAGGCGACTTGTCGCTTGCAATTTCAGCTGCCAAAGAAAACCTTGTAGACAAATTGCTTTGTGTCGCAATTGACCTGGAGCATATTGAAGAAGTGCTTCAGATTGCAGCTAAATTTCCCGATGTCTATGCTTCGGTTGGCGTGCACCCAGGTAGTACCGATTGTGAAGAGCCCACTATTGAACGCCTATTATCGCTTGCTGAGCGTGAAAAAGTCATTGCGATTGGAGAGTCGGGGCTGGATTACTATTATGGCCTGGAGCATAAAGATCTTCAGCTGGAAAGATTCAAGCGTCATTTAATTGCCAGTAAAGAATGTCGAAAACCAATTATTGTTCATACTAGAGATGCGAAGGAAGATACGCTAAACCTCATTGGCCAATACTCAGCCCCTGATGTCGCGGGAGTGCTGCATTGTTTTACTGAAGATTGGGATATGGCCTCCAGAGCGATGGATCATAACTTTTATATCTCATTCTCAGGTATTGTTACGTTTAAGAATGCTGTAGAGCTAAAGGATGTTGCTAAGCGAGTCCCATTAGAGCGCATGCTGATAGAGACGGACTCTCCTTATCTCGCGCCGGTTCCGTATCGTGGCAAGCCAAATGAGCCTAAGTATGTACCTGAGGTTGCCAAATATATTGCACAGTTAAAGGGCTGCAGCGTAGAAGAGGTTGCTGAGGTCACAAGTGAGAACTTTAAGAAACTGTTTAGACTCTAGCGAATTATCATAAAGGTTGAATGGAATGGAGTTAGGCCCTTTTAGTATTCAAACCGATAAATTGCGTTTGTCGGGTTATAAAAATAGTGTACGTCATGGTGTGCCGGTTATCGCACTGCATGGATGGCTCGACAATGCGGCTTCGTTTCTACCCCTATGCAACTACCTAAATCTAGATCGTCCCTTCTATGCAGTCGAAATGGCTGGGCATGGTTGGAGCGAGCATAGGCCAAGTTCGTCGTCTTATCATTTAGTCGATAATGTGGTGGATATTGCCGTGTTTATAGATTCTGTGCTCGAACAGATTGATGATGCGGGCGAGAAAGTTACCTTGATTGGTCATTCGTTAGGTGGGATTGTGTGTTCGTTTTTAGCTGCATCAATGCCAGAAAAGGTTGATAAACTAATTCTATTAGATAGTTTAGGGCCTCTAACAGACGAAATAGAAAATGTATTGCCACAGCTTAAAAAAGCGGTAGCAAAGGCTGCTCAGACGCGAGAGAGTAAAAAGACCATTTACCCAACTAAAGAAATGGCTATTCGCGTTCGAATGATGGGGATTGGAAAAGTATCAAAAGAAGCAGCGCAGCTGTTAATTGAGCGAGGTACAGAGGAGGTAGAAGGTGGTTATATTTGGCGCTCAGACCCGAAATTACTAGCCCCTTCTATGGTACGGTTTTCTGAAAAACAAGTTGAAGTTGTGTTAAATGGTATCGAATGTCCGGTCTTTGTTTTATGTGGTAAACAAGGGTATTTCTCGGATGCTCAGAGGACTCAAAAACGGGTATCTTATTTTAAGGATGTTACGCGCTTTGACCTAGAAGGTGGGCATCACTTCCACATGGATGGTGATGTTGCAGCAACAGCGGAGTTAATTGATGAAATTATCGATAAGTAAAAAGAGTCTGGTTTTCACTTTATTGCTATCTTTTTTCTTGGTACAGGATGTGCTGAGTTCAGGCTTGGAAAATTATAAGGCTGTCTCTTTAGAGGGCAGTGTTGAAAGCTTAGCTTCTGAACAGATGATCGTTTTGAGCGCGCCGAAGCGCATCAGTAATACCTTGAGTATCGAGAAGCAAGAGTTTGTTGCAGGTGATGTCGAGTCACGTTTATATCGGCTCAAAAGTGGTGTTGAGCTAAGTCAGGCTTTTGATTATTACCTGGAGTCTGCAGCAGTAAAAGGCGAAATCTTATTCCAGTGTAAAAAACGCGCTTGTGGCAGCAGTAATTACTGGGCGAACAAAATTTTTGATGAGCATAAGCTGTATGGCCGTGATAGTGATCAATACTATGTTGCAAGCAGGGCACTCAGTAAGGGGAAAGAAGTCTGGTCGGCCGTCTATTTTGTGCAGAATGGCCTTAGGCAGCGTTTCATATATGAGCTGACTGTGACCAAAAGCTCGGCTGCTGATGGGGATTATGCGGAGCCAGTTGGTGTCTGGCTTAACGGGTCTTCCATGGGCGAGGGTGATGTTACGAAAAACCAAGCGGAGGCAATAGCCCGGTATATTGAGTCGGTAGAAGCCTCTGAGCTATATTTGGTTGTCTATGCAGATCAAGAACTGAAGCCAACCAAAGTGCTTTGGGATCAGTTGCGTACAAAAGGTGAGGTTCAGGTAGCAGTGTTAAGTAAATCCCTAGGGCAAGCCAAATTACCTATCACGCTTCGAGTACTTGGGCCATTGCATGGAGAGCCTTCGTTTGAAAAGCTTCCTGTTTGGTTCAGGTTGTATGCGTATTGATCGTTAATTGTTCAGTATTCGTTGTGCATTTTTATGAAACTTAAACTTAACAAATCTAAACACAAAGATTTGTTGATAATTCTGCTTGTTTAAACAATACTTTATTGGATATTGCAGAATTTTTTCCAATAAAAGCAATAAAATGTGGCGGTTTCTTAATCTACAGTGTTTAAAAAATCCTCTTTACCTGTATACCTTGTTTTATGGGCTATGCCTGTTTGTGTGAGTAGAGTAGAAGAGTTTTATAAGGTAGTAGATAAGTGAACTGTTTTTTTAAGTTAGAAATAATAAAGGATAATAAGTGATGATACGCAAGCTGGCCTTTGCTCTATCACTACTCGGTGTATTGATTGCTGAGTCTGTTTTCGCTCTTGGAATTGGTGAGGCGACTGTAACGTCTGCACTTAACCAACCCTTAAAAGCTGAAATAGAGCTTGTAAACTCAGGTGATTTCTCGGCAGAAGAAATTCTTCCTGGACTAGCAACGCGCGAAGAGTTTTTAAAAGCGAATGTCGACCGTGTTTACTTTTTATCCGATCTGAGGTTTAAAGTTGAAACGAATGCCGATGGTAAGCTTGTCGTTGTTCTTACGACAAACAAACCTGTCCGAGAGCCGTTTTTAAATTTCTTAGTAGAAGTGATTTGGCCAAGTGGCCGACTATTGCGTGAATACGCTTTGTTGATTGATCCTCCATTATTTTCAGAAGACCCTGTCGCACCGGTTAAAGCTGCAAGTGTTACGACGCAGGTAGCGCAAACTGGCGATGTTTTTAATGTACCAGAGCCTGCACCGGTAAGTCGCCGTTCTGTTGCTAACCCTTCGACTGGTATTTCAGGTGGTGAGTACGGCCCAACTGGTAGCTCTGATACGTTATGGGATATCGCAATCAAGGCGCGGCCAAATAGAAGTGTTAGCCCTCAGCAGGTTATGTTGGCTATTCAGGACCTAAATCCAGGTGCCTTCATTCAGGGTAATATCAATAAATTGAAGGCAGGTCAGGTTCTACGTTTGCCCAGCCTTGAGCAGATTAAGCAGCGTTCAACGCATCAGGCAATAGAAGAAGTTATTTCGCAGAACGAGTCTGCGAGAGGCAAACGCTCGAAGTCGGTAGCTTCAAGCCAAGCACCGAAAACTGACGTTAATCAGCCAGCAGTTAAGCGGGCTGGTGATGAACTCAAGCTTGTTGTTGCTGAAAAGACAAACGACGGTGCTAGCAGTGCTAACTCTGGTAGCTCTGCAACAGGCGGCAGTAACGGTAAAGAGACTGATCCGAAGCTAGCGATTACGCTAGAAAAATTGGATAAAGCGAGTATCGAGAATAAAGAGTTAAATAGTCGTGTTTCTGACTTAGAAGAACAGCTACAAACCTTGCAAAGACTCCTTACATTAAAGAATGATCAGCTAGCAAATATTCAGACGCAAATGCGAGTCAATGAGCTAGCGGAAGCGAAGGCTGCGCAGGAAACTGAGGAGCTATCTGAGGCTGATAAGCTGATGGCAATGCCTGACGCAGTTGCTGAAAATGCTGCTGAGGCTTCTGATCAGACGGTAGCCGCAAAAGACGCTATGGCTGAAGCTAAGGAAAGTACTGAGCAAATTGCAGCGATGCCAAAGACTGAGCAAGCAGGTCAGGCCGAGAGCATGAAACCTGCTGAGAAATCGCCAGCAGTTGAAAAGGCTAAGTCTATTGAAATGCCTGTAAGCAAGCCAGCTAAGGCTGAGCAGAACATTATCGAAGTGATCGTTGGTAATCCTCTCTACTTATCAATTGCTGTTCTAGTTGTTGTGCTGGTTGTGTTTGTCCTCTGGTTGGTTTCGCGTAATAACGCTAAGCGTGAGCAAGAGTTTCAGGCAATGCACGATAGTGACGAAATTGAATATGAAGAAGAGGGCGAAGATGCGCTATCGTCGGAAGACGATTATCAGGATGCTGAAGAAGACGGCATGCAAGTTGAATCTTTAGATAGCCCTCTTGAAGATGATGACGAATACATAGATGAAGACTTATTTGCTGAAGAAGAGCCTGCCGTCTCTGGCGAGGAAAATGAGGATGTAATCGCTGAAGTTGATGTTTACATTGCCTATGGCAGACTGGATCAGGCTGCAGCAGTTCTTGAAAGTGCAATTTCAGAAGAACCTGTTAGAACAGACTTGCGCTTGAAGTTGCTGGAAGTATATAAGCAAAGTGGTGATACTGAAGCATTTAACCGCCAGTATAGCGAATTAGAAGCAATTCAGGATTCTGAAGCCTTAGATCAAGCGAGCGCTATCCGCGGAGATATGCTGGATGAGCAGTTGGTGTCGCTAGAAGATAAAGAACATGAGCTTGAGCTAGATCGCGAGATGGAAGAGGTTGAGGCCTCAAAACGCGAGGTTGAAGCGTCTATTGAGGCTGAAGCTGAAGCGCTTGAGGAAGAACCACAATCTTTTGACTTTGACAGTGTTGAACTAGATGAAGAGCATGATCTAGGTATTGATGAATCACTCGATGCAGAATTAACTGCTGACTTGGATGACTCGCTTCTAGAGCCTAGTGATGTGCTAGACGAAACTGTAGATGAGATTACTGATGAGTTGTCAGACTCTGGTGAGTTTGATGATGCGATTCTTGACGTGGATCTTGATGACATAGATTTAAGCGGCGAGCTTGAGCAAGAAACCGAGATTCAGCTGCCTTCAGATTTAAGTGATTCAGCCATCGTTGAATCATTAGCTCAGGGCGGAGAAGGAGATTTAGAGTCTGACGCAACATTAGGTGCCGAAAAGCCGGTTATCAGCGATGATATTCTTGAGCAAGCTTCAGATAAGATGAATGCAGATCAGTCGTTTGATGAAGACCTTGGTGATGCAAGCGAGTTTGACTTCCTTGAAGGTACTGATGAAGCGTCTACCAAGCTTGACTTGGCACGAGCGTATATCGATATGGGTGATATCGAGGGCGCCAAAGATATACTAGAAGAAGTAACTAAAGAAGGCAGTTCTGAGCAGCAAGCAGAGGCGGCTGAATTGCTAAGTTCATTGGACTAATTATTTTGCAGTGGTAGTTTTTGGATGAAACTTGTCTTAATTAGACGACCTGAGTTGACTCTCAAATGAGTTCTGGTCATCTTTCGAATGACACGGCCGGTAACGAAATCGTTACTGGCCGTGTTGCGTTATGCTTGTCATATAATGGTAGTGCTTATCACGGGTGGCAGTCTCAAAAGAGTGGCTTACCTACCGTTCAAAAATACTTACAAGAGGCTGTATCAAGTGTCGCCAATCAGTCCATAGAGCTTGTTTGCGCGGGCAGAACCGATAAGGGTGTGCACGGTGCTCATCAGGTTGTTCATTTTGACACCGAAGTGCAGCGTAGTGAAAGAGCGTGGGTTTTTGGTAGCAACTCAAACCTACCAAAAGATATCAGTGTTTCATGGGCTGGCTGTGTTGACTCTGAGTTTCATGCGCGATTTTCTGCTACCAGTAGGCGCTATCATTATGTGATATACAATCACCCGGTCAGGCCTTCAATCTTCCATAATGAAATGACTTGGTGTCATGACCCCTTAGATGAAATAAAGATGCACCAGGCAGCTCAATGTTTGGTGGGTGAGCATGACTTTAGCTCGTTCAGGGCTGTAGGCTGCCAGTCAAGAACGCCGTTTCGGTTTGTCGAATTTATTAATGTTCAACGCTTCGGCGATATTTTAGTTATTGATATTAAGGGAAATGCATTTTTGCATCACATGGTTCGTAACATTGCTGGTGTTTTGATGGAAATAGGTAAGCAGAGAAAACCAGTAGATTGGTGTGCCGGGGTGCTCGAAGCACGAGACCGGACTAAGGGGGGAGTGACTGCGCAGCCAAATGGTTTGTTCTTAACGCATGTCGATTACCCCTCCCATTTTGGTGTGCCTGTATCTCAAGGAGCGCCGTCGATAATTCGCTCAATGATTGCAAGTGCATCGGGAAGCATGGACAATGATGCAGATCTGTGGCGTATTTCTCATAGGCTCGACTAGTTAAGCATTGTAGTATGTATGGTCTGGCCCTGTGTTTTAGGAAGCGAGCAGCGCCTCAACTATTTTTCACTATTATGCAGTCTAGCAAATCGATATAATGCTGACGCATATTTATTTTTAGCTAAAGGGTTGTGCAAGACAAAGTGCGCACTAGAACAAAAATTTGTGGTATAACATCTTTAAGTGATGCCTTGGGTGCCGTGAACGCCGGTGCTGATGCGCTTGGTTTTGTTTTTTATGAACCGAGTCCGCGTTATGTTTCTCCTGAACTTGCTTGCGATATTATTGCTAAACTTCCACCTTTTGTTTCTGCTGTAGGTTTATTTGTTAATGCTTCTAAGTCTTATGTGAAAGAGGTTTCTAACCTAGCCTCGCTAAGCCTTATTCAGTTTCACGGCGATGAAAACGAAGATTTTTGTTCAAGCTTTGATCGTCCTTATATTAAAGCCGTGCGTGTTCAGTGCGAGCAAGATATTCTAGAGGCCGATAAACATTACTCTAGTGCCTTAGGCTTATTGCTAGATACTTATAAAAAAGGTGTTCCTGGTGGAACAGGAGAGGCCTTTGAATGGTCAATTATTCCAAAAAATACCACTAAACCACTTATTCTTGCCGGGGGCTTAAACGCCTCGAATGTGCGCGCTGCTGTTAAACAGGTGCGCCCCTATGCGGTAGATGTAAGTGGCGGTGTAGAATTACGTAAGGGTGTGAAAGACCACTCTAAAGTTTCAAGTTTTGTAGATGAGGTGTCGAGTGCCAGCGAATACACGAATTACTGAAGAATTGTTAGCTCAACTTCCTGATAATAAAGGGCATTTTGGCCCTTATGGTGGTCGATTTGTTTCAGAGACTTTGATGTCATCGCTTGAAGACCTTGAGAAGAAATACCTTTCTCTCAAAGATGACCCTGAGTTCTGTAAAGAGTTTGATAAGGATATGGCTGACTATGTGGGTCGGCCTTCACCGCTTTATTTTGCCGAACGTCTGACTAGAGAAGTGGGCGGTGCAAAGATCTACCTTAAGCGAGAGGACCTTAATCATACCGGCGCGCACAAAGTAAATAATACCATCGGTCAGGCACTATTAGCTAAGTACTTAGGTAAGCCAAGAGTGATTGCTGAGACAGGTGCAGGTCAGCACGGTGTTGCTTCTGCGACCGTTGCAGCTCGTTTGGGCCTCGAATGTAAGGTCTTTATGGGCATTGAAGATGTGCGTCGTCAAGCTCTGAACGTTTATCGAATGAAGCTCCTGGGTGCAGAAGTTGAAGCAGTAACAAGCGGCACTAAAACCCTAAAAGATGCGATGAATGAAGCGCTTCGAGACTGGGTAACGAATGTCGATAATACTTTTTATATTATTGGTACGGTTGCGGGGCCTCACCCTTACCCTATGCTTGTGCGTGACTTCCAGGCGATCATCGGTCGAGAAGCAAAAGCTCAGTGCCTTGAGAAAGAAGGGCGATTACCTGATGCTTTAGTCGCTTGTGTAGGTGGTGGCTCGAATGCAATCGGTTTATTTTACCCCTTTATCTGCGACCACGATGTTGAGATGTATGGTGTTGAGGCTGGAGGACACGGTATCGAGACTGGTGAGCATGCTGCGCCGCTATGCGCTGGCGCTCCGGGAGTTCTTCACGGAAATCGTACCTACTTGATGTCTGATAAGGCTGGCCAGATTCAGGGCACTCACTCTATTTCTGCAGGGCTTGATTATCCAGGCGTTGGTCCTGAGCATTCCTGGTTGAAGGACATGAAGCGAGCAAATTACGTGTCGGTTACCGACGATGAGGCACTTGCTGCATTCCGTCGCCTAACGCTAGTTGAGGGTATTATGCCTGCACTTGAGTCAAGTCATGCAATCGCCTATGGAATTAAAAAGGCGGCGACGATGTCATCCGATAAAATTATGATCATTAACCTTTCAGGTCGTGGTGATAAAGATATTCATACCGTTGCTGGCATAGATGGAATTGAGGTGTAGTTATGAGTCGTATTCAATCTGTATTAGAGAACTTGCAAGCCGAAGGTAAAAAAGCATTAATCCCATACGTAACTGGCGGTGACCCTAGACCGGGCGCAACGGTTGAGATTATGCATACCTTAGTCGAAGCTGGCGCAGACATAATCGAGCTTGGCGTGCCATTTTCCGACCCGATGGCCGATGGCCCGGTAATTCAGTTAGCCTGCGAGCGTGCACTTGAACACAATGTATCGCTTGATGATATATTTTCGATGGTGAAGGAATTTCGTGAAACAGACCAAGATACTCCGGTCGTATTGATGGGCTACCTAAACCCCTTGGAAATTAAAGGTTACGAAAAATTTGCTATTGAAGCTGCCGAGGTTGGTGTTGATGGTGCGTTAATCGTCGACTTGCCGCCTGAAGAGGCTGAATCTCTTGTACCATTTCTGAAAGAAAATGATCTGGACTCTATCTTCCTGATCGCACCGACAACTACCGACGAGAGAATACAGCATATCGGTCGTCATAGCAGCGGCTATGTATATTACGTATCCGTTAAAGGTGTCACCGGTTCAGCTGAACTGAGTACAACTGAGGTTGCCGAGAAGGTTGCATTGATCCAAAAATATAACCAAATCCCGGTTGGGGTTGGCTTTGGGATTAGAGATGCAGCGTCAGCTGCTGCTGTTTCCAAGTTAGCTAATGGCGTTATTGTTGGCAGCGTCATTGTAAATCTGATTGCTGAAAATAAAGATGATCAAGTTGCGTTAAATAAGGCCGTTAAGGGCTTGGTTTCATCAATGCGTATTGCAATGGATGCTTAATCCATCTCTTACTTTGAATGTGTAAGTTACGAGTGTAGGTAGAAAAATGAGTAGTTGGCTGGACATCATTAAACCCAAGTCGATTCGTTCTGACTCGGGTTCAAAAGGCAATATACCTGAAGGCGTATGGAAAAAGTGCCCAAAGTGTAGTGCTGCTTTATATGGCCCTGAGCTTGAGAAAAATCTTAATGTTTGCCCTAAATGCCAACATCATATGCGTGTATCCGCTCGCCAGCGAATTGATCTCTTTCTTGACCCCGATAACCGGGTTGAGCTTAATGCCAACCTTGAGCCGGTTGATCGTCTGAAGTTTAAAGACACGAAGAAATACAAAGACAGGTTGGTATCGAATCAAAAAGCGAGCGGTGAAAAAGACGCTTTGATTACTTTTAAGGGTGAAGTAAACGGTGTTCCGGTTGTCGTTGCTGCATTTGAGTTCTCTTTTCTTGGTGGTTCTATGGGGGCTGTCGTCGGGGAGAAATTTGTTCGCGCGATAAAATTATGTCTTGATGAAAGTAAACCATTGATTTGCTTTAGTGCCAGTGGTGGTGCGCGGATGCAGGAGGCCTTGATCTCACTTATGCAAATGGCGAAAACAGCCGCTGCACTTGAGAAGTTAAAAGAGGCACGACTTCCCTATATTTCTGTACTAACAGACCCTGTATTTGGTGGAGTATCTGCTAGTCTGGCGATGTTGGGCGATTTGAATATCGCAGAACCAAATGCTTTGATAGGCTTCGCCGGACCACGTGTTATTGAGCAAACTGTGCGAGAGAAGCTACCAGAAGGTTTTCAACGGAGTGAGTTTTTGCTAGAGCATGGCGCAATCGATATGATACTAGAGCGCCATGAACTAAGGGATCGCTTGTCTTCGCTTATTTCAAAACTGACAGAGTTCAGAGTGGCGAAAGTAGCGCCGGACGAAGTTAAAGAGACTAAACCTGAAGAAAGTAGTGCTGATAGCGATGGTTCTGATTCCGAACCTGAGAGTGAAGAGCTTCAGTCTACCTAAGTCATGCCTAACGTGCTAAACACTCTCGATCAGTGGCTAAGCCACATATCACAATCTCACCCAAAAGAAATTGAGCTTGGCTTAGATAGAGTAAAGTCTGTCTACCAAAAAATGAGCTTTGAGGCGCGCCCGCGAAAAATTGTGGTGGTCGCAGGTACTAATGGCAAGGGCTCGACAATTGCTTTGAGCCAAGCTGGCCTGGCTTCGCAAGGGCTAAGGTGTGGTACCTATACTTCTCCACATATATCTAAATACAACGAACGAGTCCAATTGCTTGGCGTTGATGCAAGTGACCATCAGCTTGTTGAGGCCTTCCAATATATTGACGAGGTGAGGGGAGACACTCCGCTTACCTACTTTGAGTTCGGCACCTTGGCTGCTTTGTACGTCCTCTTTAATGCAGATCTTGATGTCGTGTTGCTCGAAATCGGTTTAGGAGGGCGCTTGGATGCCGTAAATATCGTTGATGCAGATATCTCCGTGATTACTTCAATCGACATTGATCACATTGACTGGCTCGGCGACGATATTCAACAAATAGGCAGAGAGAAGGCTGGTATCCTAAGGAAAGGTCAGCCATTTTTGGCTGGTGAAAACCTTCCTCAAAGCGTCTTTGAATGTGCTGAGAAGCTCGCTTGTCAAACCTTGGTCTGTCATGAAGATTTCTATATTGACGATGACTTGGTGAGTGTTGCCCAGAAAGATTTGAGTAGGTTCAAGTTTCAGGGGTTTCCAAAGCTAAATTTACCCGATAACAATATTCTTCTCGCCTATCAGTTAATCGCTCTATTGCTTGATGGCCGCTCGCTGGATGCCGACTCGGTATATCGAAGCATGTGCAATGTTAAGTTGTCAGGGCGCCTTGAACAGTCTAGCCAAGTAAAAGGCTTATATTTTGATGTAGGCCATAATCCTCACGCAGCAAGGTTCCTAAAGTCCTTTTTGTTAAAAGAGGGTGAGGGAAAAGATAAAATTGAAGTTGTGTTCTCTGCGTTAGCAGATAAAGATGTTCGAGGCGTTGTCGCGGAACTTTCAGAATCTGTGGATCGCTGGCTAATAGCGCCATTGAATGTTGACAGAGCAATGTCTATTGCCGAATTGCAGAGTGTGCTTTCTGAAGTGTCCGATAAGGTTCTTAGCTTCGAGACGATAGATCAAGCACTTGCGTTTAGCCTAGAGCAAAAAGAGAAGGAAATATCGGCTATGACTACTGGTAAAGAGTCGCTTGTGTTAGTGTTTGGCTCGTTCTTTACTGTCGAAGCCGCAAAAAAGTTTATGGATAGTTATGAGTGAATCAGTTGATAGTTTAAAGCAACGCTTGGTCGGAGCGTTCGTTATCTTGTCTTTGGCGATTATATTTCTGCCAATGATTTTTGATAAGCCTCATAACGAAGGACGAAGTCTTTTAGTACCGGTGCCACCCAAACCTGACTATAAAACAATAGAGATCGGTAAGCCGGTTCAACCTCAGTTCAAAGTGCTCTCGGTCGATAGCGACACGGGTAAAGTTGTAGAGGGTGATGAGTTGCTTAAGCCAAGCCCCTCTGAGAAAGCTATTAAGAAAATTGAGCTTGGCGCCCTAAGCGATGAGGCGTCAAAACCTTCGGATGATGTCCAGGTAAAGAGTCCTTCCAGCCCAGCAGCTGTCAAAAAATCCCCTAAGCCCAAAGAAGTTAAGCCTGTCGTAGCAGCCTCTAAACGTCCACTGGCTTCCAAGCCAAAAGTGTCGCATTTGCCCGTTTTTAAAAATATTTGGATGGTTCAGTTAGGAACGTTTAGTAAAACTGAGAACGCTTATAAGCTAAGAGACAAACTCAGGGCCGATGGTTTTGACGGGCATACAAAAGAAGTTTTGTTGGGCGGTAAAAAAGCGATTAGGGTCTTCACCGGTCCTTTTGTTAAGAAGCGTGAAGCTGAAAAAACCAAGAAGAAACTCGACCAAAAGTATAAGGTTGATAGTCGACTCATCTTTTTTGATGCGTAACCCCCATTATCTTTGTTATTATGCGCGCCTGTTTTTTGGATATCATTTGTTTGGGTTAAATGTATCATTGCAAGTCAGAGACTAACGGGGTTAATGCGCTTTAAATGTCAGGTTTAAATTGGGCCGACTGGACGCTCATCGTCATTATCTCACTTTCAAGTTTAATGAGTCTCAGGCGAGGTTTTGTTAAGGAAGCCTTGTCGCTTGCTACATGGGTGGTTGCCTTTATTGTGGCGCGCAGCTTTCATCCTAATCTCCAAACCTTATTGATTGACTCAATTAATGAACCAGTACTAAGAACCATCGCAGCATTTATTATGTTGTTTATAGGTACCTTGCTGGTGGGTGCTGGTATCAACTTCATTGTTGGTGCTTTGATACGTTTAACTGGCTTAACCCCAATAGATAGAATGCTAGGAATTGTGTTTGGTCTTGCCAGGGGGTTAATTCTTGCAGTTGTGCTTGTAGCCATTGTTCGCTTAACGCCTTTTGAGCAAAGCGACTGGTGGCAAAATTCGGTAATGATCGAGAATTTGTCTATATTAGAGCAATGGTCTCGATCAGTATTCGAAAGTCATAAAGAAACCAAAGTTTGATAGAAACGTTTTTAAAGAGGTAGTCATATGTGTGGCATCGTAGGTGTTGTTGGAAAAAACAACGCGAATCAATCGTTGTATGATGCATTAACCGTTTTGCAACATCGCGGCCAGGACGCTGCCGGCATTGTTACCTGCCAAGATGATCGTTTCTTTTTAAGAAAGGATAATGGCCTAGTACGTGATGTTTTTCGTACACGGCATATGAAACGCCTGCAAGGCAATGTAGGTATTGGGCATGTGCGCTACCCAACTGCAGGCTCTTCTAGTTCTGCGGAAGCTCAGCCTTTTTATGTTAACTCTCCTTATGGTATTACCTTAGCGCATAACGGTAATCTGACTAATACGGCTGAGCTAGCGAGTGGGGTTCTGAAGTCGGATTTACGTCATGTAAACACTAATTCCGATTCAGAAGTACTATTGAATGTCTTTGCTCACGAGCTTCAGGAGCAAGGAAAGCTGGTACCTACGCAAGTAGAAATCTTTAACGCGGTTAAAGAAGTTCATAAGCGGTGCCGAGGCGCCTATGCAGTCATTGCCATGATCACTGGCTACGGCGTGTTGGCTTTTCGTGACCCTTACGGTATTCGTCCGGTTTGCTATGGCAAGCGTGAGACGGAGCAGGGCACCGAATATATGATTTCTTCCGAAAGCGTAGCGCTTGCTGCCCTAGGCTTTGAGCTTGTGCGCGATATAGAGCCTGGTGAAGCGATCTATATTGAGAATGATGGAACACTGCATACACAGCAATGTTCTGAAAACCCTAAACTGACACCTTGTATTTTCGAGCACGTATACTTCGCGCGCCCTGATTCTATTATAGATAAGGTCTCTGTTTACAAGGCGCGCCTGCGTATGGGTGAAACACTTGCCCAAAAAGTAAAACGACTGCGTCCTGATCACGATATCGACGTTGTCATGCCTATCCCCGATACTAGCCGTACCTCTGCAATGCAAATGGCGGTGGAGTTGGGTGTGAAGTTTCGCGAAGGCTTCATCAAGAACCGCTATATTGGTCGTACTTTTATTATGCCAGGCCAGAATCAGCGTAAGAAGTCGGTACGTCAGAAGTTGAACCCCATTGAACTAGAGTTTAAAGATAAAAACGTTATGTTGGTCGATGACTCAATTGTACGGGGTACGACATGTCGTGAAATCGTACAAATGGCTAGAGACGCTGGTGCTAAAAACGTGTACTTTGCATCTGCCGCGCCTGAGGTAAGATACCCAAATGTTTACGGTATCGATATGCCTGCTGCAACTGAGTTGATTGCACATGACCGCACGGTTGAAGATATTCAGGAAATTATTGGTGCAGACTGGCTAGTTTATCAAGACCTGGAAGATCTTATTCGTTGTGCGAAAGATGGAAACGAAGACATTGATGAGTTTGATTGCTCGGTCTTCAACGGAGTCTATCCAACGGGTGATATATGTGGTGATTACCTCGACAGGCTTGAGCAAGCACGTAATGATTCAAACAAAAAGAAGTTAAATGAAGATGACGCCACTATCGATCTTCATAACGACAATTAAGGCTGAATTAGCTCATTATTTGTCATAGAAAACTAAAAATTCGAATTAAAGGTGAGAAGAGATGGCGAATAGCCAGCCACCGAAAGGTAATATTCCCGTTCCAAATTTGGACGGTGTTGGTTTAGAGACGCTTGCAGTACGAGCTGGGCAAATTAGAAGTCCTGAGCTTGAACACAGCGAAGCGATTTTTCCGACCTCAAGCTTTGTGTTTAATTCAGCGCAAGAAGCTGCTGCACGATTTGCAGGCGAAGAGCCTGGGAACATCTATGCGCGTTTCACCAATCCAACGGTTGCGATGTTTGAGGCGCGCTTAGCTGCCTTAGAAGGAGGCGAGCGTGGTGTTGCTGCAGCATCGGGTATGGCTGCTATTATGTCTGTTTGCTACGCTCTGTTAGAGCAGGGTGATCATGTCATTTGTTCGCGCAGTGTTTTTGGCACGACGACAGTTCTGCTAGAAAAGTTTGTAAAGAAGTTTGGTGTTGAGATTAGCTTTGTTGATCTGACTGATTACGAGCAATGGCAGACCAGCATCAAGGACAATACTAGGTTTCTATTCCTTGAATCGCCGTCGAACCCACTGTGTGAAGTAGTTGATATCGCAAGACTGGCAGAACTGGCGAGACAAGGGCGTCATTCGAAAGGCTGCTTGCTTGTTGTTGATAACTGCATGTGTACACCTATCTTGCAGCAGCCTTTGAAGCTTGGTGCTGATATCGTAGTGCATTCAGCGACTAAATACATTGACGGCCAAGGACGTTGTTTGGGTGGCGCGGTTGTCGGCTCAAATGCAATTATCGAAGAGGTTCATGGTTTTATCCGTTCTGGCGGTGCTGCCTTGAGCCCCTTTAATGCCTGGGTGATGCTGAAGGGCTTAGAAACCCTGAGTATACGTATGAAAGCTCACGGTGATGGGGCTATGAAAATCGCTCAGTGGTTGTCAGAACAAGCTGAAGTTGACCAAGTGTTTTACTCTGGCTTAGCAAGTCATCCTCAGGCAGACCTGGTTGCATCCCAACAAACAGGAAATAGCGGTGTATTGTCCTTTAAAATTAAGGGAGACAAGGCAGCAGCTTGGCGCTTTATAGATGCGCTGGAGTTTGTTTCAATTACCGCTAACTTAGGTGACGCTAAATCTACGATTACTCATCCTGCGACAACGACTCATGGTCGTTTAAGTCAGGAAGATCGTGATAAATCGGGTATCAGTGATAATTTGATTCGAATCTCGGTTGGGCTTGAAAGCACTGATGACTTAATCGCAGACTTGAGTCGTGGCATTGCAGCAATCGCTTAATAAAGCCTGTTGCTGCAAAGCTTTTTTCCTATATTTCATATAATTAACGATAAAAGTTAAAAAATACCTCAAGCTTTCCTATACTGTTAGCTATAGTCCGTACACTTATATTTTTTCGATTCGCCAACCATAGTTAGTAATTCAGTGATAAGCGACATGGCACAACCTGGTAGTAGTAACTCAGAACAACATCATTTTCATGCCTATTTATCCCAAGGCTCGCGTGAAGGTGCCTTGATTCTAACGGTTGCTGTCTGCATTTTTCTGTTCGCTGCATTAATTTCCCACTCTCCGATGGATCCTGGTTGGAGTAGCACGGGTACAAATCAGGTTGCTTCAAATTACGGTGGTAAAGCCGGTGCATGGTTTGCCGATATACTGCTGCACTTTTTTGGCTATGTTTCCTACCTCTTCCCAATATTAATCGGCTATCGCGCCGCGCTGCTTTTTAAGAATAGAAAGTCCAGGAAGGTCTTTCATTGGCCAATGTTTATCATTCGGGTTATCGGTTTTGTTCTGACTTTGCTTGGTGCCACGGGTTTATTGGCTATTTATTCGGTCGCAGGCTTAGATAACGTTTCGGGTGGTATTGTTGGTATGGAATTATCAAACAGTATGCTCGCTCAATTTAACATCCTGGGCACTACTTTGATGTTAGTGTCGATGCTTCTATTTGGTCTGACAGTTTTTACCGGGATTTCCTGGTTAGGGCTGATGGATAAAACCGGAGCGTTGACGATTAAACTTTACGATAAATTATCTGTCGTTATTAAGCGCCTATATTCAAAGTATCTTGATAAACGTGATCTGCGCCTTGATCAAAAGCTTAAGCGCGACGCTGAAGCCTCTCAAATCGCAGAGCAAGTTAAAGAAAGAGAAATTCATATTAACGATCGTCGCCCTGTTAACGATGTTTCACCGGAGCGTGCCGAAAAAGATTCAAGTACAGGGTCCGTTTCTTTGCTTAAAGGAAAACTCACTGCTTTAAAAGAAAAGCTTTCTAAGAAAACCGATACGGGTGAAGCCACTAAGCGAAGTGAGCCTTATATTGATGATAAGGGCCGTGCCTCACCTAAGACTTCAAAAGGCAAACAACCATATTCTCCAGTAGATTCCGAGCTTGAACAGTCGCCGCCTATTCAGGTCAAAGCGGGTACCAAGGCGCAAGGCAAAGCAGATGATGTTGAGGTTGCAAGTGATGCGTCTAGCGAAACGAAGTCTGGAATTAAAATCTCACCTTTTGTTAAGAAGAGCAAAGCAAGTAAGCGCTTGGAAGATGAAAAGCAGGGGAGTTTGTTTATTGCTTCAGAGGGTCCTTTACCGTCTATATCTTTACTTGATCCTGCAGAAACTAATAAAAAACTCGGCTTCTCCAAAGAGATGCTCGAGCATATGTCTAGGCTACTTGAAGAGAAGCTGGGCGACTTTGGTGTCAAAGCGGAAGTTGTAGAGGTTAATCCCGGCCCGGTGATTACACGTTTTGAGATTCAGCCAGCCCCCGGTGTAAAAGTTAGTAAGATTTCTAATCTAGCGAAGGATCTGGCTCGTTCTTTGGCAGTACTTGCTGTCAGGGTGGTTGAAGTTATCCCTGGTAAGTCAGTAGTTGGTATCGAGATACCAAATGAGCACCGAGAGATTGTCCGCTTTAGCGAAGTTTTGCTATCTAAGGATTATGATGATGCAGAGTCACCGGTTACCCTGGCGTTAGGAAACGATATTGCAGGCGACCCGGTCGTTACAAACTTGGCGAAAATGCCGCACTTGCTGGTAGCCGGTACGACGGGTTCAGGTAAGTCGGTTGGTGTTAACAGTATGATTCTAAGTATGCTGTTTAAAGCACAACCTGATGAAGTGCGTTTTATCATGGTTGATCCAAAGATGTTGGAGCTTTCAATTTATGATGGTATACCGCACCTATTAACCCCAGTGGTAACCGATATGAAAGAGGCTGCGAATGCTCTGCGTTGGTGTGTTGCCGAAATGGAGCGCCGTTATAAGTTGATGGCTTCTTTGGGCGTTCGTAACATTGCAGGCTATAACCGAAAGGTTAAAGAAGCTATTGAGCGCGGCGAGCCCATGAAGGACCCTATCTGGGTGCCAGATTTACACCTAAGAAATGAAGAAAGTGACCGTCCGGATCTTGAGACTTTACCCTTTATAGTGGTAATTATTGATGAGTTTGCCGACATGATGATGATTGTTGGCAAGAAGGTCGAAGAGCTAATCGCGCGTATCGCACAAAAAGCAAGAGCCGCCGGTATCCACCTTATTCTCGCAACTCAGCGTCCCTCAGTTGACGTCATTACCGGTTTGATCAAAGCAAACGTTCCTACCCGTATATCCTTCCAGGTATCATCAAAGATCGACTCTAGAACCGTATTGGACCAGGGTGGAGCAGAGCAGCTCTTGGGTCACGGTGATATGCTATATATGCCACCAGGTAGTGGTGTGCCAATTCGTGTTCACGGTGCTTTTGTTGATGACCACGAAGTTCATAAGGTGGTTGAAGCATGGAAAGAACGCGGGCAACCTAATTATCTTGAAGAGGTTCTATCTGGTGGCGATAGCTCAGACCCCGCGGTAGCAGCCTTTGCAGAAGAAGGTGGTGGAGACAACGAACAAGATGCCTTGTTCGACCTGGCTGTAGCATTTGTTACGGAAACCAGAAGAGTATCTATCTCCTCAGTGCAGAGAAAGCTGAAGGTAGGCTATAACCGAGCTGCAAACCTGGTTGAAGCAATGGAGCAAGCTGGTGTTGTCAGTGCTGCCGGCCATAATGGATCTAGAGAAGTCCTCGCACCGCCTCCACCCAAGGACTAGAATCTATACTTTTCTGGTCGAGACAAGTTTTCTGAAGATATTCAGTAACCAGCGAATAGCTAAAAAGCCCCTTATCGAACTTACTATAGGGTAAGGGCTAATATTTGACCTTAGACCCAGATAGGATACAGTTATCTACTGTAACCCATGCTTTTCTAGGATCGCTTTTATTTCCCCCGACTCTTTGAGTTGTTTCAGACCATCGTTAAAATCATTGAGTTTTATTTGGTAGCCAGGCGAACTTCTTGAAAACATCAAGTATTGCGGATCTTTTTTTAGCGGTGGCTCAAGTGATTAGAGTTGATTTGCCATATCAGGAATTTGCGTTTTAATGATGTAATTTCCTAGTGCTTTATCTACTAATACTAAATCTATTCGGGAAGCAGATAATTTTAATAGGTTCTGTTTATCTGTCGTTACGGGGGCGAGGGTTAGGCCTGCTTCATCGAAGCCTGGTGGGTTGGCGTATCCGCGAACAACGCCGATGGTGTAGGGTTTTAGATCTGAATAACTTTGATAATTGATTTGAGCGTCTTTGCGTTTGAATAAAACTACTTTATTTGCAGGGAGCTCTGCAGAATAGGCGAAATCTTTTTCTCGATC
>NZ_LWGJ01001198.1:0-1109 GCF_001635845.1 Oleiphilus sp. HI0132
GATGACACTCCATGGGTTCATTTTGATGTAATGGCCTGGAATAATCGAAAGCTTCCTGGGCGACCAACTGGCGGCGAAGCATTTGGTATTCGTGCAGTCTTCGACCTACTAGAGCAACGTTTCAACAAATAAAACAAATTAGCTATGTTACACATTCACCCTAACTATAAACTTATGAGAAGCCCAGTATGGCGAAGAAGCTAAAAAACGAAGCTCAACTCCTTAAAGAAGCCATTCGCATCGGCACCTTATATGCCGAAAAACGTGGCGTCGCAAAATTCGAAGCTGATGACTCTCAAGACGACAAAATCGAGTACATTTACCGCTTACTAGTACACGACAAGCAGCTTCAACCTCTTGCTAAGGATGATCTGACCTTGGTGAAAATGAAGCACAAAATTGTTATGTGGCTGTATAAGCAGTTACCCGAGGGACATCCGCTTAAATAATTTACTTTGAGCCATTGCTTTAGGCAATGGCTCAGACTATCTTATGCACTATTCACCTTCACGCCTGCCGTAGACAAACGTAAAAGCGAATCTACACTCAGCACGATGATCGTGTTGAACTCTTTTCAGTTGTAGATTCAACCATTAATTTCCAATGATTCAATCCAAGACACTGTAATGAGTTCGCCCAATAGCGTACACTTGTACTCAAACTTTAATTACTTGCACTGAGAGTCTAATGATTCGTTTTATTCGTTATTCCTTATTATCTATTCACTTTGTCATCAGTTGCGCTCTCGGCCTTCTTTACGGAATTATTCGCCCCTTTCACCCGACTAACAGCCGCTGGTGCGCACAGACATTTGCGTTTTTCGGCCTGCCTATTATTGGTATTAAGCCAAAATTGGTTAACGCCCATAATTATCCAAGCGATCGTCCTTTTATCGTGGTAGCCAATCACCAAAGCAACTGGGACTTATTTGTAACTGGATATTCCGTGCCGCCACGCACAGTCAGCTTGGGTAAAAAAAGCCTTAAATGGATTCCATTTTTTGGCCAGCTTTACTGGCTAGCTGGCAACGTGTTAGTTGACCGAGGTAACCCTAAAAAAGCGATGGAAGCAATGGAGATTACCAAAACAGCCCTCACTGAAAAGAAAAC
>NZ_LWGJ01001199.1:0-6435 GCF_001635845.1 Oleiphilus sp. HI0132
GGAGTACGTTATGGCTGGTAGAACGCTATATGACAAATTGTGGGATTCCCACTTGGTTAAGCAGCGTGAAGATGGTTCTTCACTAATCTATATCGATAGACAACTTCTGCACGAAGTAACGTCACCGCAGGCTTTTGAAGGCTTACGTCTGGCTGGTCGTCCTTTATGGCGAACTGATGCTAATATCGCGACACCTGATCATAACGTCCCGACAACTGACAGAACTGGCGGAATTGAATCTATTACCGATGAAGTTTCACGTATCCAGGTACAAACCTTGGATGACAACTGCGAAGCTTTCGACGTGCTTGAATTCAAAATGTTAGACAAGCGCCAGGGCATTGTGCACGTAATAGGCCCAGAGCAGGGCGCTACCTTGCCGGGCATGACGGTTGTTTGTGGTGATTCCCATACCTCTACCCATGGCGCATTCGGTGCCTTGGCTCACGGTATTGGCACCTCTGAAGTTGAGCATGTTATGGCCTCCCAGACCCTTGTTCAGAAGAAGATGAAGAACATGCTTGTACGTGTGAACGGTTCAGTTGGCGAAGGTATCACAGGTAAAGATATCGTTTTGGCTATTATTGGCAAAATTGGTACGGCTGGCGGAACAGGTTGTGCAATCGAATTTGCAGGTAAAGCAATTGAAGAGCTATCTATGGAAGGTCGTATGACCGTTTGCAACATGGCTATTGAGGCCGGTGCACGAGTAGGTGTGATCGCAGTAGATCAAACCACCATAGAATATGTCAAAGGCCGTTCATTCGCGCCAAAAGGCGAGATGTGGGACGCCGCAGTCGAAAACTGGAAAGACTTGCACAGTGATGACGATGCTGTCTTTGATCAGGTTGTCGAGCTAGAGGGCTCTGAAATCAAACCTCAAGTTACCTGGGGAACCTCTCCTGAAATGGTGCTTCCGGTAGATAACAATGTGCCTAACCCTGACAACGCTAGTGATG
This sequence comes from Oleiphilus sp. HI0132, assembly GCF_001635845.1. NCBI lineage: Bacteria > Pseudomonadati > Pseudomonadota > Gammaproteobacteria > Oceanospirillales > Oleiphilaceae > Oleiphilus > Oleiphilus sp. HI0132. Next base: position 960 of record NZ_LWGJ01001199.1, read on the forward strand.
CAGTTGAGAAAGAGGGCATCGAGAAAGCGCTTAAGTACATGGGCTTGGAAGCAGATATGCCTATTACTGACATTAAGCTGGACAGAGTATTTATTGGTTCTTGTACTAACTCAAGAATTGAAGATATTAGAGCGGCAGCAGAAGTGGTCAAGGGGCGCAAGGTTGCAGACTCTTTAACGCAGGCGCTGATTGTTCCAGGCTCTGGCTTGGTCAAGGAGCAAGCTGAGCAAGAAGGGCTGGATAAGATTTTCTTAGAAGCCGGTTTTGAATGGCGTGAACCGGGTTGCTCAATGTGCTTGGCAATGAATGCAGACAAGTTGGGTGAAGGCGAGCATTGCGCTTCAACTTCAAACCGTAATTTCGAAGGTCGCCAAGGCTTTGGTGGTCGTACGCATTTGGTTAGCCCTGCCATGGCCGCTGCGGCTGCCATAGCCGGTCACTTTGTTGATGTACGTGAATTTATTAAGGGGTAAAAGCGATGAAAAAGTTTACACAAGTTAAAGGTATCGTTGCTCCGATTGATCGTGCCAATGTCGATACCGATATGATTATGCCAAAGCAGTTCCTTAAGTCGATCAAGCGCACGGGCTTTGGTATTAACTTATTTGATGAGTTGCGCTATTTGGATGAAGGCTATCCTGGGCAAGACTGTTCAAAGCGCCCATTGAATATGGACTTTTCGCTTAACCAGGCGCGCTATCAGGGGTCAAATATTCTTATTGCACGTCAAAACTTTGGTTGTGGTTCATCTCGTGAACATGCGCCTTGGGCGCTTGATGATTATGGCTTTCGTGCTGTTATCGCGCCGAGCTTTGCGGATATTTTCTTCAACAACTGCTTCAAGAACGGTATTTTACCGATCGTTCTGAGTGAAGAAGATGTTGACGTAATCTTCAACGAATTATTCGCAAACGAAGGTTATGAACTAAGTATTGATTTAGAGCAACAAACCGTGACTTCACCGAGTGGTAAAGTATACAGCTTCGAAGTCGATGACTTCCGTAAGCACTGTTTGTTAAACGGTTTGGATGATATTGGCGTAACGCTAGAAAACGTCGAAGCAATCAAGGCTTATGAAGAGAAAAGAAAAGCTGAAGCACCTTGGTTATTTGTAGATTTTGAGCGATAAAACAGACTTATTGGATTATTTAAAAGAGTTTTCAAGATGAAAAAATTAGGACTTGTTGGTTGGCGAGGCATGGTAGGCTCCGTGCTAATGCAGCGCATGAAAGAAGAAAACGACTTCTCATTGGTTGAGCCTATTTTCTTCACAACCTCACAGGCTGGCCAAGATGCGCCAGATGTTGGTCAAAGTGAGAAAAAGCTTAAGAGCGCAACCGACATTGCTGAATTATCAGCAATGGATGTCATCATTACTTGTCAGGGTGGTGATTATACCAAAGAGGTATTTCAGCCACTGAGAGACTCAGGCTGGGACGGCTACTGGATTGACGCAGCTTCTGCGCTTCGTATGGATGATCAAGCGATTATCGTGCTCGATCCTGTTAACCGTGACGTGATCGATAAAGGCCTGGCATCAGGCGTTAAGAACTACGTTGGCGGAAACTGTACGGTCAGCTTAATGCTGATTGCGCTAGGTGGTTTGTTTGCTGAAGACTTGATTGAGTGGGTTTCACCCATGACTTATCAAGCAGCTTCAGGTTCTGGTGCCAAGCATATGCGTGAACTAATCTCGCAGATGGGTGATATTCATAATACTGTAATTAATCCACTATCAGACCCTGCAAGCGCAATCCTTGATATCGACAAAGCGGTCGCTGAAAGGCTGCGTTCTGATGAGTTTCCAAAAGACCAATTCGGTGTGCCGCTTGCGGGTAGCCTGATTCCTTGGATCGATACCCAGCTACCTTCAGGGCAAAGCAGGGAGGAGTGGAAAGCTGGCGCCGAGACAAACAAAATACTAGGCATTGAAGACACACCGATCCCTATTGACGGCCTGTGCGTGCGTATTGGCGCAATGCGTTGTCATAGCCAGGCCTTAACGATCAAGCTGAAGAAAGATATTTCAGTGGAAGAGATTGAGCAAAAATTAGCGAAGGCGAACGACTGGGTTAAGGTTATTCCGAATGATCGTGAGCAAACGATTAATGAGCTTACACCTACTGAAGTAACTGGTACGCTAAGCATTCCTGTTGGTCGTATTCGTAAGCTTACAATGGGGCCGGAGTATATTTCAGCGTTTACTGTAGGTGATCAGCTACTATGGGGTGCTGCTGAACCTCTAAGAAGAATGTTACGCATCTTGTTAGAACAGTAGTTAGCTCTGATTGAGCCATATTTTCAGTTTTACATAAACAATATGGCTCAATTCTTCCTCCCTTCTTGTACTACCTCTCATACTTCACGTTTTTACCGCTCAAGTATCCATCAAATCATTTCAAGCTGGCGAAACCCACACATATAGTCTATTTCTTATTGTCTAGATTTCTTTACTCTCTTGATCTGACGAATAGGATATTCTCGATGAAATTTGAAAAATACTTAACTGTGCTAGCACGTAATGACGGTTCTGATTTGTATTTAAGTACCGGCGCGCCGCCTTGCGCAAAGTTTCACGGAAAGTTAAAACCGCTAGAGCAAGAGCCTTTACAGCCTGGGGTAATACAAGATATTGCATATAGCGTGATGGATAGCGAACAAACAAAGGAATTTGAGCAAGAGCTAGAAATGAACCTAGCCTATACAATTTCCGGTGTTGGTCGCTTCCGTATCAATATATTCAAACAGCGAAACGAGATTTCAATCGTTGCACGTAATATCGTCACAGAGATTCCAAAGGCTGATGACCTGGGTTTACCGCAAGTATTAAAAGAGGTCGTAATGGCTAAACGTGGCCTAGTGTTATTTGTTGGTGGTACAGGTTCGGGCAAATCTACCTCTCTCGCAGCACTCATAGATCACCGTAACTCGAACGCAGGTGGTCACATTATCACTATCGAGGACCCTGTAGAGTTCGTCCATAAACATAAGAAGAGTGTAATAAACCAACGTGAAGTCGGGGTTGATACCCGAAGCTATAGAGCCGCGCTTAAGAATACTCTGCGTCAGGCGCCGGATGTTATTCTAATTGGTGAGATCAGGGACAGAGAGACGATGGAGCACGCGCTAGCCTTTGCTGAAACTGGCCATCTCTGTATTTCTACGCTCCACGCTAACAACGCAAACCAGGCGCTCGACCGAATTATCAACTTCTTCCCTGAAGACCGACGTATTCAGCTACTCAATGATTTAGCACTGAATATGCGTGCATTTATTTCTCAACGTCTAATACCAACAGTAGATGGAAAGCGTGCGGCGGCCATTGAGATTCTCTTAGGAACGCCAACTATCAGCGAATTAATCTTGCGTGGAGAGATTGAAGGCATAAAGGAAATTATGGAAAAATCCCAAGGTTTAGGGATGCAAACATTCGATACCGCTTTATTCAATCTACACAAAGCAGGCAAAATATCTCTTGAAGAAGCTATTAAGAACGCTGACTCTGCTAATAACCTTCGCTTGAAGATCAAGCTAAATGACTCGAATGGTGGAGAAGGGGATTCAAGTGAACCGTCTAAAGACACCATGGTCACGTCCAGCGCTTTGGAATTAAGCCTTGAAGAAATTAAGAAGGACGAACCCGAGGATGATTTTCCTTCGCCTTCATTTTAATGGTCCGAACTCGGCCTATAGTTTTAAAATAGCGTTTAGGCCCAGCGTGACAGGGTTGCTTAGGCATGAATGTCCGCATTTAATACTCAGACAACTCTAATAGGGTGCGCCATGCGCACCGCTGAACCCTGTGGCTCAAACAAACATAAATTGAGGTAACCCCCTAACCAGTAAGCAGAGCCTTCCACGGCTCGCAAGCGGGCTAGCACGGAGCAGAGTCATACTGATGGTGGAACCTTCTGGCAGCGAAGGGCACAATCTTCGCCGGTGCGCGCGGCGCACCCTATCAAGATAGAGATTATTCAGCCAAACCTGCATGTGGTGGACTAACGAAAAGAACACAGAGTGCTACCTTTCTCGAAGCCTGCTATCTTCACCTTCCTGCCTCTGACATAAGCCCAAGTTTATACTAGCAGTCACGACATTGCGGACATGGATATGAGTGAATGTTACTCTGACCCCAATATTTATGACCCCAATATTTAGAATGATGTTTAGGCTATTTTTACCTGATTGAGCTCATCGCAAAGTAAAAGCCCAGGCACGTTTTTAGACGACATGGCGAAAGGGGCGGGTTATAGTTCCTACTCTCCTAAGTACATATCTGTAATAACTAATCTTTATTATTGCTGATGCTTCGTTTGATAGCTTTCCACACGGTTTCGGCCATTTCGTTTTGCAGAATAAAGCGCATTATCTGCATTTTCCAAGAGATGCTTAGCTGTATCTGTTTTTTCAGGTATCGTAGAATAAACACCGATACTTACGGTGACAGCTTGATCAAAACCCTCAGCTTCAATGACATGCTGATCGATACGTTTTCGAATTCGCTCAGCGACAACGATTCCTCCCTCTAGCCCCGTTTGAGGTAACACGATGCAAAACTCTTCTCCGCCATATCGAGCGGCTAGGTCGGTAGGAAAGCGCAATTGTGTTGAGAGCTCAGTAGCAACGGCCTGTATACAAATATCACCAACCAAATGGCCAAAGTTGTCGTTTACAGCTTTAAAATGATCGATATCAATGAGTAGTATTGAAACGGGGTGCTGGTATCGTCTTGCTCGGATGATCTCCTGATCAACATATTGATCAAGATAACGGCGATTCTTAATGCCGGTTAGTTGGTCAGTGTCGCTAAGCTCTTTTAGGCGTTGATTCGCTATTTCCAGCTCCTTGGTTCGTGCTGCGACATTTTCTTCTAATTCATCGTTCGCTTGTTTTTGAACTGCTAAAGCGTGCTCCTGAGCTTCAATCCTTCCAGAGCGTTCATGATTGATTCGCTGAGCAAGAGCAAAAGAAAGTAACATTGCTTCTAGCAAAGAACCGAGCTGAACTGATTGGTCAGTGATAATGTTTCTGGGAATGATTTGGAACTTACTGAGTGCTAATAAAATTCCACCGACTAACAGCCCTGTCCAGGATATGACATACAAACCAGCGGACTTTTGACCCACGTACCAAGCATATACGCCAACTGACAGTGCCCATAAGCAGCTAAAGGCAGCATAGGGTATAAGAAAAACAATTGAATAATTGTAGGGAAACCATAGGTAACAGAGCATAGCTGCCAAACAAATAGCCGACAAAACATTTGCCTGTAGGGACAGCTGGTTTTTTAGTTCGCTAAGTTTTAGGAAGTACTTAGCAAAAAGTACTGCGAAAAGTAGAACGCCATTCAGGAATATGACCGTGGACGTATCGTTCCAGGAAGTGCTTTCCGGCCACAAATATTGAAAAGACCAACCGTTCAAACTGGCCAAGAACATTAACATGCTACAAATATAGCTGACATAAATTAGATACA
>NZ_LWGJ01001200.1:0-7388 GCF_001635845.1 Oleiphilus sp. HI0132
TACGCGCATACCTATTGATTGGGTCACCGGCTTCATAGTCCGAGCCATCTTTGTCGTCTTTAAACCGATAAGCTTCGTCCTGGCGCACATATACCTGCATATTAGGTGATAGTTGATAATCTACCTGAACGTAATAACCAATAAACTTTTCCACATTTTTATTGCCAGCAAAAATGTTATCTACTTCGATATCTCGTCGTTGGATTTCAGTTGTGAAGCGCCATTTATCAATACTGAGTTCAAAAGAAAGCATCAATGCTTTTAGGCCAAGCTCACCCTCAAACAGTGGAGGGGTGACAGTAAGATCTTGAAACGTTTCCCCTGCTCCCGGTGTAAAATCAGCATCTAATTGAACATAAGAAAGCGCAGTGCGCCACGCACCAGAACCGGGTTCAAAAGACAGCCTCGTAAAGCTAGCGCGCTCATTATCGAAGCTACCAGAGGTTTTCGTACTTAAGATTGACTCAACACTATGACTATTAAAAATCGGCTCACCAAAAGCAGTACTAAACGACAACGTACCGCTCTGGAATTCCCGGTGCCCATAAAGCCCTATACTATCTGATGAATGTAATATCTCTTGCAAGTAATCAATATAAATAGACTCAGGCAACAGTAAACTAGGACGTGTTACTGCAACATCTCTAGTTTCGTTAAAGAAGCCAAACGGATTCTTTAAACGCCCTGCTCTTAAACCTAAACCATATTCAAAATCATCAAAAAGCCGCCAATCAAGTATCGCAAAATCAAGTCTAGTACCTTTTGGCTCGCCGTTACCAATCTGTTTGTAAAGACCCTGCATGGAAAACTGTAAAGAGTTCGTCGCCTTCCAAGACCCGTTTAAACCAACACTATTGTATTTAAAGCTACCATCAGAACTAGAACCCAAAAAATCATTTTCATCGGTTAAAACAAAGCTTTGACTAACAAAACCGTGCCAATTGATATGATCCACTAGATATTTCTTAGCTTCCGTAGCGAAAGAAACTAAAGAAGTTCCACCCAGCACAACCGCTAAAACGGCCTTAGCGAATACTGACCGTAGTAAAATGCTCATTCGACATGCCTCCTTCAACATAACCAATTGCCCCGGGTGTATTATTAATTGTCGCTAGCATATCTTCGACGGATTGAACGACAACAGGTCCCTGACCTATACCTGAGTATATGTACCGGTCCCATTGACGCCTAAGTTGATGCGGGAGCATTTTTAAGGTATTCATCAAAAATGATCGATGAACCGGGTTGGTATCTTGGAAAACCACCACTGTAATCTTTGTTCCATCGGGCCAAGCTCTAGCTCTCAGACTAAAAATAGCGCGCAACTCATTTAAGCTTAAAGTGTCGGTTAGCGTGGAGAGATGAGTGATAACAGACTGCGCGTTCGCTGATTCACTGACATGACCGCCTGAGTCATCAGCATAACAGGTACGGGCGAGCGACAGTTGGAAAACTGCAATCAAAGAAATATAAATGATAAAGGACTTTATCCACATGATTACAAAGGTAGACCATAATCTGTGGATTGCCAAAGCCACAAACCTAAACACGCGTGGTTTTACACTTTAATAACATAGCTCTGAGTTTTAAGAGCAATATGGAGATATAAACAAGAATGGCCCGCCCTTCAGGATTCGAACCTGAGACCTTCCCCTTAGGAGGGGGACGCTCTATCCAGCTGAGCTAAGGGCGGAAAAATAGGCGCAGGAATAATAGCGAGCAAATGAGTCAGGCTCAAGTGGAAATTACACGTTGCAACAGATTATTCCCATACAATTGAAGCCAGGACTTGCGATACCCACTGTTACCTACGACTAGGACAGTGCCTTAACCTTCGTTTGTAAACTTTGGAAGCGTTTGTATTGCCTATGCTGAGCAGGAATATGCTTAACATTGTCCAAGCATTGCTCACACTTTGCTTTGAGCTGAGGGTTGCCACCTTGCTGTCGAATTTGTTTTAGCATTACCTGGACGGTATTAAGGTTAAGGGCTGGGTGTTTTGGCGTAACCTGAAGCGCCTCATCAAAAACGCGAATCGCTTCGTCCAGATCACCCTCTTCAAATGCAGTAATACCACTCTTGTTAAGCTTTCTAGCTTTAACCCTTTTCTGAAGGCTAACAGGCTCATCAAGCAACTCTTCAATATTGTTCATGACACCCTTGTCGTCCGAGTGACGCTCTGCCAAATCACTTAATACCTTCTCGGCTTCGGTCTCGTCTCCCATACTGTAGAGTGTTTTAGCAAACTCCAAGGTTGTTTCAGCTGAGGCGCTCGATACATCCATTGTTTCCTGGGCTTTATCCAGTGCAGCCTGAGACTTTTTGTCATCACCCTGCCCTTTGTGAACACGGGCCTCGATCAATAATGCACTAGCCTGAACATTGACATCATCCTTAAATTTCTTACTAGCACGCCCTAGAATATGAACAGCTTCTTTTGCCTGTTTTTTACCATTATCCGACGTATCACCTTCAGCCAAATCAGAAAGGCAGCGACCTAAACTTAAATAATTTTCAGAAGACTCGTGTACAGAATTGTGCCCCAACTTTACACTTTGACAAAAAGCATCCGCAGCGCCTTCAACATCTTTATTTTTAGAGCAAACTTCAGCAAGTTTCTGCTGACGCAGAATAGCATGCGGTGAAATATCAACAGCCTTTGCCAAAGTTTTTTGCGCATCGCGGGCCTTCCCATGCTTTAGTTGCGCTTCGGCCAAGGTATCATAGGCTTCAATTAAGTTCGGGTTACCTGCTAATAAGCCTTGAAGCCCCTTGATAGCGCCTTCATAGTCACCCAAAGCAACTTGCACCTTGCTTAAACCAAGCCTTGCCCAACCAATATCACGTGTCGATAACACGTCACGATATATCTTCGCTGCGCGTTCGTTCTCACCCATCTGAAAATAAAGACTAGCAAGCTTGCGCATACACCAGGTGATATATTTAGTTTCGTAGCGAACCTCTTTATTGATTAGTTCGATCGCTTTGGGGAGGTTTTCAGCATCAATCGCCTCATTAATAGGTTTCAATACCTCACGCTGCTCGATCATTGCATCCAAACGTTTTTGTAAAACGGCTTTTGTAATAGGCTTTGTGATGTAGCCATCAGGCAAGTATTCAAGCGCTCCCATGACCATATCTTTAGAAGTTTCTGCCGTGATGAGTATGAATATGCCTGTATGCTTAAGAATTTTATTGTGACGAAGTTCTTCCAGAACCTGTTGCCCGCTCTTTCCGGGGCCTAGGTTATAGTCGCACAAAATAATATCAAACTCTTCATGCTCACAACGAGCAACGGCGTCTTCACCATTCCCCGTTACCTCGATACTCTCAACCCCAAACGCTCTGATCATTTGGCGTATTGAAAGACGAAAGTTTTCGAAATCATCGACAACCAAAAAGCGCAGATTGCGATAGTATTTGGCTAGCTGAATTTGTCTTTGCAACTCACTCATAAAACACTTACTTCACTGTTCCTAAATTTAATACTCCTAAGTGTAGACAAAAAATCAAATCAGATAGCGTATATTCAAATATTTCTTTTGACTCACGACACTGAACAATAGAAAATTCAGGCTTTTAACAAGCATGGTCTTATCTATCTAATATGGAATTCCCTTCTTTTATCGATATTGAATACAGCACACCAGATGAAGGCGGTTTTCCAACTGCAATTACCTGGTCACTAGCCAACGGCCAAATCAAGTCTGTACTTATTATCCCTGATGACGAATGGGACCCTTGGGACAATACCGACAGCACCGTAGATCTTCAATTTCTTTTTGATCAAGGTGTTTCCGGGCCTGACGTAATTCGAGAACTAAACCAGGACTTGGATGGCCAAACAGTTTTTATTGATGGCCTAGATGAAGATGAAGCCTTATTAGAACTGCTATTCGAGACTTATAATAACGAACTAGGCTTTGAAATAGCTTCAATCACCCAGCTCTTTAGCTCTCACCCACTAGAAACGCTGCTAGCGAAACGAAATGACCTGGCTATCGAGAACCAGCTTGATATTGACTCAATTGAAGACAATGTTCGCGCACTGCTTCACCTAAGCAAAGAAATCCTAACTTAGCATCTAGAATTTCTCAGGTTCAATTCACAACAACGCTCAGCAAACCCAATATTATGTTTTACTTCAATAAATTGTGAATCGTATCGAAGCACATTTGGTAATATCGTGGCACCATATTGCATTCCGTAATTCAATACCTCAATGCAAGCTATCAACCGTAGCAAAACCGGATCTACAAATGGATCAACTAAAATTAAGGATGCCCAGCAACATGGTTTGCAAACGCTTCGCACTCGCCCTAGTTTCAATTCTGCTATCTATTTCTACTTTGACTCAAGCCAACGATGATAACGGTTTTTTTAGCAACCCTGGCCCTAAGTCCGAAAGAAACTACTTATCTGTCGGTCTTTCTTTGAACGAATTCAACAGGCTCAACCTTAATCTCGTCCTCTCTGACAGCGTATCTTACGAAGATAGAACTGAAGGCTCTCCGGTTTTATCATTCAGCGGCCTTACTGCACAAACCTACGGCCTTAGCGTTATTTATGGTAGCTACCTAGATGACACTTTCAAAGCAGAGTTTCGTTACGGCAAGGGAATCAAAGAAGACACGCTTAAAGGAGCAAAGGATGTCAACCTAGATCATTGGATTGCGACATATATGGGAGCCGAGCAAGAGATTACAGATTATTTTAATGCTTACGCACTACTTGGACTATCTTACTACCGAGCAGATGTAACGCGTCATGAAGTTATTAGAACCGTCTCGGAAAGTGCTATTTCTAACGCGGAATCAGCGGTTCAACCCAGCCCATTCGTGGCCGAGTCACATTTATTTAAAACGAACTTCAGTTTAAGCTGGATTATCGGAGGAGACTATAAGCTGAGTGATCAGTGGTATTTATCCTTTGAATACGGTCGTTTGCTCAAGGACACTGATACGAATATCGAAATAGATCAGTACAGTACCTACCTAAAGTTTGAATTCTAAGGATAAGCCCACTACTCAAACCGACTAAGCAAATTTCCTAGCCGCGCTCTATTTTCCAGCATTGGTGAATATGACTATTGCGCTCAAAATCTTTATCCACTGACATTTTGGTAAAGTCTGTGACCTTATAGTTTGCGCTCAAGCCTGGATCAAGCTTAAACCTTCGCAGGTTATTCGAGAAAACCAGCACCCCCTTTTCAGACAGCAAGCTCATACACTGCTCTATGAGTACGACATGATCACGCTGAATATCCAGCACCCCCTGCATTCGTTTAGAATTAGAGAAGCTCGGTGGATCTAGAAAAATCAGATCAAAACTGGCTTTTTGTTCCTGTTGTGACTTTAGCCACTCAATACAATCTGCCTGAACTACTTTATTGTCACGAAGCGCTAGCCTATTGAGCGCCAGATTTCCCTCGAACCAATTCAAGTAGGTCTTTGACATATCAACGCTCAAGGTTGATTTCGCACCACCAAGTGCGGCATAAACACTCACCGCACCTGTATAACAAAATAAATTTAAAAAGCGTTTATCTCTGGCATTATCATAGACCCACTTTCTAATGGGACGATGATCGAGAAACAACCCGGTATCCAAGTAGTCCTTTAGGTTTACCTTGAATCGCGCACCACTCTCACTTACTGTAAAAAAGTCTTTTTGAGATGCTTCTTTTTCGTACTGTTTAGTACCTTTTTGTATCGAACGAACTTTTAAAGCAATTCGCTTCGTCGGTATCGTTGCACCATTAAAACTAAACTCGCTTAATACCTTAAGCCCCTCTCTTAGCCTTTCTCGGCTAGCTTTCTCATCAATAGACTTTGGCGCTTGATATTCCTGGACATGAAGCCATGTAGTTTGATCAATGCTTTGGTACATATCGACTGCGAGCGCAAATTCCGGCATATCAGCATCGTACAAGCGATAGCAGCTAATCTCATTTTTCTTAGCCCACTTACCGAGGGTCTTAAAATTCTTCTTAAGGCGGTTAGCGAACATTTCAGCACGCTGTGGATTCGATATCTTCCAGTTGCTAGATGAATGTTCTAATTTAGAGGAGCTCGCAGCATCTTTGTAGCGATTATCCTTATCAAGACTAAATAAGATGAGTTGACTTTCGATAGCGCCATTAAAGAGTTTATACTGTTTATATGAACGCCAGCATATGGCCTTACCTAAATCTGCATTTCCTGTAAATACGCCGGCACTCCATCCAAGCAAGTCTCGCTCAAATAGCTCACCCAACACACCATACAGCGTTTTAAGGAGGTTAATCTCGCCCAAGCGCTCTCCATAAGGAGGGTTCGTTAGCAACAACCCCGCCTGATCATGTTCAGCAAGGGTAAAATCTTCTAGTGAGCGTTTCTCCACATGAATAATCTTATCAAAGCCTGCCTTTCTAACATTATCCCAAGCTTTCGCCACAACTCTAGAATCCTGATCAAAACCAGTAATACGCCCCTGATATGAACCTAAGCCTTTTTCGAATGAATCTAAAGCAGCCTGACGAAGCGCACTCCATAATCGCTCATCATGACCTTTCCAACACTCAAACCCCCAGCGCTCGCGAGCAAGTCCTGGCGCTTTATTGGTAGCAAGCATTGCCGCTTCAATAAGCAAAGTGCCAGAGCCACACATTGGATCAATAAAACTAGCGCTGTCGTTGTAACGCTTAGGCCAGCCACTCAGCAAAAGCAATCCGGCGGCAAGGTTTTCTTTGAGTGGCGCAGCACCGGTAACAGAACGATAGCCGCGTTTGTGGAGACTTTCACCTGACAAGTCGAGGCTTACGTTAATTTTCCCTTTTGCCAACCTGGCTGATATACGGATATCAGGCTCGGCTCGACTAACTGAGGGCCGGTCCCCAACAAGGTCACGAAACTTATCAACAATTGCATCTTTTACTCGCAAAGCACCAAAGGTAGTGTTGTTGACATGTTCATTTTGCCCAGAGAAATCGACCGCAAAACTAGCCGTACAATCGAAATATCGACTCCAGTCTATAGAATAAGCTGCGTCATAAATTTGATCAGCCGTTTCCGCTTTATGTGAACAAAGCTCAAGTAAAACCCGATTTGCAACTCGCGACCAAAGTAATACACGATACAACAAAGATTTATCTAATTCGGCACTCACGCCAGCAGGCGTTGACTTTGTCTGCTCGACTCCAAAACTATTGAGTTCTTGCTCAAGAACGTAATTTAGCCCTCGGGGGCACGTTATAAAAACATTATATGAGTCGTTATTTCGCATGTGTTACCAAATTAATACAAACTGAAATTAAGAAATAATCGCGCATTCGAACACGTTACACCCTATAAAACAAGCTATTACGGAAGCTTATACTAAAGCTATATATAAATAGTGTTTTATAGAAA
>NZ_LWGJ01001201.1:0-1746 GCF_001635845.1 Oleiphilus sp. HI0132
GGCAGTCCTTCATGGATTATGAATAATGGTCGACAAGAACTCTTTGGAAACGTTGGTTACCGAATATTACGAGCCAATATTAAAGAGGTCTTGTCGAAACCGGGCTATGAAGCGAGCTGGTGCTAGTCTACGTCGGTGCCGGCTTCATCTTCTCCGATCACTTCTTTTTCTTTTAGGGCTGCTTCGTACCAATGCTTCATTGAAGGTAGGGTAAGCAAGCGGTCGATATAAGCTCTGCTGGTATCCGATACTTCAATTTGATAAGTCGCAAAACGGGAAGCAACCGGAGCAAACATGCAGTCGGCAATGGAGAACTCTCCAAACAACCAATCGCCATCATGGCGGTTGAGCGCATCTTGCCACATGCCGTCGATGCGTTGAATATCCTTAATGCAGTCCTCATGGAGGTTGACTTTACGAGTAGCCCGGCAGTTCATAGGCAGGGCGCTTCTTAAGGCTGGAAAACCTGAGTGCATTTCAGCGCAGTAGGCTCGGGCAGTGGCTCTGTCACTTGGGTCTTCAGGCCAGCCTTTACCTTTAAGATATTGCTCGGAAACATACTCACAAATTGCCAATGAGTCCCAGACTGTAAGGTCCTTACCTTCCTTGTCATCAATCAGTACAGGAACTTTGAAGGTGGGGGAGTAATCCGCGAGGCGCTGATGGGTATTTTCTTCAAAAAGGAATACTTTAATTTCGTCGAACGGGATGTCAAAGTGAGTCAGTAATAGCCAGGGCCGAAGTGACCATGATGAATAATTCTGATTACCAATAACTAGTTCCATATCTGTCTTCCTATTTTTAGTGTTTATCCGCCTGAACGTTTTACTTTGTAGCCTTGCTCAGTAAGAATCTTCAATAGCAGTTCACGGTGATCGCCTTGGATTTCGATATTTCCATCCTTCACTGCACCACCGACACCACATTTCTTTTTGAGCTCTTTGGCGAGACCTTTTAGCTCGTTGTTTTTTAGCAGTATTCCACTTAAGACGGTCACACCTTTGCCTTTTCGGCCTTTCGTGTCGAGGCTTACACGTACGATGCCGTCTCCCTCTGGAGTTTGGTCTGCAGAGCAAGTGCATTCGTCAATGGCTTGTTCACACTCTGGACAAGTTCGCCCTGTTTCGGTGGAGTAGACAAGTCGATTGTTTCTAGGCATTGCTTTTGCTCTCTTTGAGTTCCATATGTGAAGAATGTTTTAAATTACTTTTATTGAGGTGGCGCACCCAATACAGTGCACCCGTGCCAACTATTATATTAGCAAGGCTTGTGGCCAGATATATACCCGCGAGATCAAAAAAATTACCAAGCGCTAATGCCAAGGGAATAAAAATTACGATTAAGCGTAGAAGTGACATGACCAAAGAGGGCATTGGTCTGCCGATACCGTTAGCTGCTGACGAGCTCAGCATAATGANGCCAAGAAATAGATAGCTGATAGGCACTAAGTATAAGTAGAGGGTGGAGGACTCAATAACTGATTCGTCTGCCGAAAACAACCCGGTTAGAGGCTTGGCAAATAGCCATAAACAAACGCTTGCCCCCAGTCCCCAAAGTGCAACGAACTTGAAGCTCATCTTAAGTGCTTCGAAAACCCGGTCATGTTTTTCTGCGCCCCAATTTTGGCCAACAAAAGGGCCCATAATGGAGGTTAGCCCCATAATTACGACAAGAAAGATTGCTTCAATACGTGACGCAACACCAAAACCGGCAACAGACTCGGGGCTGAATCGGGCTACAAGCCAG
>NZ_LWGJ01001202.1:0-6072 GCF_001635845.1 Oleiphilus sp. HI0132
CTGTGGGTCAGCTGGGGTTGGATCTTGGCCATCTCTGACTTCACTGAACATTTCGTTTACAGAGTCTAACGCACGTAAAACGACATCCATTAAGTCAGCATCAAGACTTCGCTTACCATTTCGCAGAATATCGAACACGTTTTCTGCAATATGACAACACTTGACCAGTGCATCCAACTGTAAAAAGCCTGCTCCACCCTTTACAGTGTGAAACCCTCTAAAAATTGCGTTTAGCAAATCTTTATCGTCTGGATTTTGCTCTAGATCAACCAGTTGCTCTGAAAGAAGCTCGAGTATCTCTCCAGACTCTACAAGAAAGTCCTGAAGTATCTCATCATCCGCTTCAAACCCCATCTTCTACGCCCCTTTAAAATCCTAGACTGGACAGCAAATCATCCACATCATCCTGGCCAGAAACAACGTCTTCGCGTTGCTCTGCATGGAGTTGTGGACCTTCACCCTCAATGCCTGTTTCTTGTTTTTCTACTTCGTGGACTGTTCCTGTAATCTGGTCAACCTTACCGGCCATTCTGACCAAATTAACAAGATTCTCTTCAACATCTTTAACCAATCCGGTGACTCGTTGAATCACTTGACCAGTTAAGTCTTGGAAAGACTGCGCTAACAGTATTTGCGTGAGATTATCATTTACTTTATCTGAATCCTCACACAACTTTCCAAGGAAAGTTCCCATTGTGGCTGTCAGCGTTCTAAACTCATCAGGTTTCATTTCCTTACGCTGTAAGCGAGACCAATCCATCTTGAGTTTTTTCGCTTCCTGGCTGATTCCTGAAGCATAAGGCATGGTTTCTTCGACAAGATCCAAGGTCTTGTTTGCAGCCTTATTGGTCATATCAACCACATACGCGAGTCGGTCGGACGCATCCTCTATAGTAGACAGGTCATCTTTAGCCGTCTCACTGGAAGCATCGATGTGAAAGTTCCGAATTGACTCGTGTAGCGACCGAGTTAAGCGACCGACTTCTTGGTACAGAGTTTTATCCCGAGTCTCATTTAACTCAGAAATAATACCTAACGCCCCCGACAAGTCTCCTTTGTCAATTCGCTCCTTCAACTCATTAGCCTGAGCCTTCAAAGTCTGCTCAAAACCGCTTAGAGGTTCGCTATTTATTAGCTTTGCGTCAGTCATGAATCGCTCAGCCTTAGGAATCGATACGTTCGAAGATTTTCTCAATCTTCTCTTTTAAAACAGCTGCGGTAAATGGCTTAACGACATAACCGTTCACACCTGCTTGCGCGGCAGCAACTATCTGATCTCGTTTAGCCTCAGCCGTTACCATTAGCACAGGAAGACTTTTGAGGTTATCGTCAGAACGAACATGCTGAAGCAACTCAATACCAGTCATCCCAGGCATATTCCAGTCAGTCACCAGAAAGTCATACTTACCTGTTTGAAGCATTGGTAAGGCAGTACTACCATCGTCAGCTTCATCAGTATTAGTAAACCCTAGGTCACGCAATAGGTTCTTAATAATTCGTCTCATTGTAGAAAAATCATCTACTACGAGAATTTTCATATCTTTATTCAAGTCGACCTCCACTCATGTCGATACCCGAAATTACATTTTAATACCTAAAAACAAGTCTAGTCGGTGTTCTTAGGCTAGCCAGTTTTTTTTGATATTTGTTTCACTTATCGGCACATTTCTTAACAACTATATAAAATCAAGCCAATTTATTAATTTTATTCGCTTTATTTTCCCCTTACATGGGGGACAAACTTTGAGAAAAGAGGTCTAAGCAAATAGTTCGATCAGGCTAAGACAAACTGCAATCAGGTACGCCAATCACTCATTCTAGCTTTCAAACGCATCGCTGCTTGAGAATGTATTTGACTTACTCGAGACTCACTAACAGAGAGCACCAAACCAATTTCTTTAAGATTCAACTCTTCTTCATAATATAAAGACAAAACCATTTTTTCACGCTCAGGGAGAACATCAATCTCTTTGGCCAAAGCTCGACGAAAGGCATCATTCTGAACATCCGTCGCGGGCGTGTCATTCTCGGACAAATACTCTTCACTAGAAACGTCACCTGACTCACTTAGCTCTTCAAAGCTAAATAACTTGCCACTAGCGCTGTCTTTCAAGCAAGCAAAGTATTCCTCAAGCGTCATACCTAACTCTGAGGCAACCTCGTCATCCTGCGCATCACGACCCTCTCTATCTTCAATAGCCTTGATCGCTTCACTTATCTTTCTTGCATTCCGATGAACAGACCTTGGCACCCAGTCTCCCCGGCGCACCTCATCCATCATCGAACCACGAATTCTAATGCCCGCATAAGTTTCAAAGGACGCACCTTTAGAAGCTTCATACTTCCTGGAAGCCTCTAATAACCCGATCATACCAGCCTGAATTAAATCATCGACCTGAACGCTAGACGGTAGACGAGATATCAAATGATGCGCAATTTTTTTGACTAAAGGCGCATGAGACCGAATCAAATCATCGGCACGTTTTACTTGAGCGTCTGTATACATCAGCCTATGACACCGGAACTAAACACGTTCTAGTTTGAGGTAGCCTGAACCAGGCGCTCAACAAAGAACTCCAAATGACCTTTTGGAGAAGAAGGCAGTGGCCAGCTATCCGCTTTTTGGGCAAGCGTCTTATATGCCAACGATGCTTTTGCACGAGGATACACATCAGAAACAGCCCGTTGACGCTGCACTGCTTTTTTCACCGACTCATCGAAAGGGATTGACCCAACATACTGCAGAGCAACATCGAGAAATCTCTCAGTAACGTGAGCAAGCTTGGAATAGAGGTGGCGCCCCTCTTCCTGCGTTTTAACCATATTCGCCAGTACACGAAAACGGTACATATCGTAATCGCGATTTAACAATTTAATTAGCGCATATGAATCGGTAATCGATGTAGGCTCATCACATACGACAACAATAACTTCTTGCGCAGCCCTAAGAAACGAAACAACACCATCGGATATACCTGCTGCGGTATCAATAATCAGGACATCGAGATCTTCAGAAATTTCACTAAAGGCATTAATTAAACCGGCATGTTCCATTGGATTCAAAGAAACCATTTTTTGCGTACCAGATGAAGCTGGTACTACTTTTATTCCTTTGGGCCCATCAACCAAAACGTCACGCAGAGAACATTCGCCACTTATCACATCCGCTATATTGCTTTTAGAGGTGATACCTAACAAAACATCAACATTAGCCAAACCTAAATCGGCATCTAAAAGTACGACACGACGCCCCATCTCAGCGAGCATAATCGAAAGGTTAATAGACACATTACTTTTGCCCACACCACCTTTACCGCCAGTTACCGCGATTACCTGAACCGGATTAGAATTCGCCATACTGGTGAAAATCCCCTTTTATACATCTAATTATTTTTCGCACTTCAGTTTATTCAACCATATTGAGATCTTCGTGATACTGAAACATTGACCGTATTTTCAGTGTATGCTGCATAATCTTGCTACATTCAGCTCTATATTTTAATCAACGCTAATAAGAGTTTAGCAGATATGATTAAGTTTACGCAGAATGAGAGAATATTTGATCTAAACCACCTTCATGCTCTTGGGCGCTGATTGTTACCCATCGCTCCGAACTATTCAATAAAGATTCAGCTCTCGAGAGGATTTCTTTTTGCCTAAACACATGAATATCCTCAGGAACTCGCTGACCGTCAGTAAAATAACTGGCTTTGAGACGCGTATCGATAAGAAAGCTCATCACCTCACCCAGGCTAACAGCTTCATCAACCTTAGTAATAATGGCGCCTGACAAGCCTACCATTTTGTAGTGATGGTAATTTGAACACATCACCTGATACTGCCCTACAGACGATACAACAAGGTGTGACTGAATATCATGACCCGACAGCTTTAATTCCTGCAGCTGCTCAGACCAGCACGCGTCGGTATGCATTAGGCCAGCAGTATCAACCAAGACAAGTTTTTTGTGACGCAAGCCATCAAGTATGGTATCCAGACTATGACGCTCATCAACAACATGGACAGGCACATTGAGTATTCTGCCAAACACCTTTAGTTGCTCGTGCGCAGCTATGCGGTATCTGTCAGTTGTCACCAAGGCTATATCATCAGCACCATGTCGAATAACAAACTGAGCAGCCATTTTACCTATTGTCATGGTCTTACCACTACCTGTAGGCCCAACCAATGCAATGACGCCACCCTGCTCGATCAGGTCATCTTCAGGAGCCGATATTAAAGCTGAAACACCCTGTGAAACACGAGACCATGCCTGACTGTAGTCCATACCTAAATCAACCATTGCCATTAGCCGTTTTTTAAGATCCCCGGCAATACAAAGGGATTCGAGTTTACGTTCGATTTTGCTGAGCGTAGCCGATTGCTCACGTTCTTTTTCATTCTGCACTTGCTTGTAAGCCTGCCCGGACATTAGTTTTTTAATCTCTAATATCTCTGCACGCATATCCGATAATTCGCCCCACGGAGTACCATTTTGTTTAGCATCATGTGACGCAGCCTTGCGCTCCATTGCCGAAGAGCTTGCCTCTGGTTCAGACACTGCCTCTGAATCGTTCTCTTGCGCAAGAGCATCAGGCCGCTCTTTACGCTTAGCCTTAACCTCTTCTATCTTTCTACGCGCACTATCTAGCTCTTTTTGCAGTTTCAGGTGTTTTTCTGCATGCATACGAGCAAGTTGGGAAGGGCTAGGCTCGCCACGCTCTATCAATTGACTTTCGATGGTTTCAGGTGAGACATCTTCCTCATAGTCGAGCGCAGCAACAATTTCGACACCACCGTCAACTTTTGAGTTGGATAAGATAACCGCATCGGGGCCAAGTTCTTCTCGAACCATTTTTAAAACTTCTTGCATGGTCGCTGAAAAAAAGCGTCTAACTTCCATAAGGAATCACCTGATTATGTTTACTACTCATCACTTCAATTGAACCTTGGAGCGAGTTCTACCGACACGACGTCAATTTATTGACCTACGTTCGCGACGATTGTTATTTGTTTATTGTTTGGCACTTCCTGGTAAGAAAGGACATTAATCGGGTCACTCCCAAACCTTACAAACTTAGCAAGCACTGGTCTCAAAGGCCCTGATACCAAAAGGATTGCAGGCTTTCCGAGCATTTCCTGGCGTTGAGCTGCTTCACCGAGCGATCGCTGAAGTGTTTCAACTATTCGGGGCTCAAGTATCATTCCCATATCATCACCCGCGCCAGTTTTTTGTGACTGCTGCACAGACTTTAGCAATAACTGTTCCAAGTCGGGCTCTAAGGTAATAACGGGGATTTCATCATCATTTCCACAAATATTTTGGACAATCAATCTTTTCATACCCTGTCGACATGCTTCTGTTAGCAGGGTGGAATCAGCTGACTTTGGAGTTACATTAACCAGCGCTTCAGCGATCGAACGCATATCTCTAATAGGTACGTCCTCGATCAATAGACTCTGAAGAACTTTTAATAACAGACTGACTGTTAATGTATTTGGAACCAGCTCTTCTGATAGCTTAGGTGACACCTTCGCCAACTGATCCAACCATTGCTGTACCTCCTCATGCCCCAATAACTCACTAGCATGCTTCTGAAGCACTTGATTCAAGTGTGTCGCCACCACAGTACTCGCATCGACAACGGTATAACCTAGCGTTTGCGCATGATCCTTTTGAGAACTCTCAACCCAGATTGCATCAAGCCCAAAAGCAGGGTCTCTACCCTCAACCCCGTCAATTTTCCCAAAGACCTGACCCGGGTTAATAGCTAGCTCTCTCTCTGGGTGAATTTCTGCTTCAGCAATCGTTACGCCCATCAAGGTGATTCGGTAAACATTTGGCATAAGGTCAAGATTGTCGCGAATATGAACTGAAGGCATTAAGAAACCTAACTCTTGCGACAGCTTTTTACGCACCCCTTTTATCCTACCAAGCAATGCCCCCCCCTGATTTTTATCAACAAGAGGAATTATGCGATAACCAACTTCCAGGCCTATAATATCGACCGACAAAACATCATCCCAGCCAAGCTCTTTGTACTCTTCTTTAGGCTGTCCATCAGCCGATAT
>NZ_LWGJ01001203.1:0-1587 GCF_001635845.1 Oleiphilus sp. HI0132
AAGATTTGCCGAGGGAGAACCCCAGGCTTACATTGTTTAGTTAATTTGAATCAAGAGGGCGCGACTTTAACGATGAGCACAGTATGGCTACAAAAAGAACTTGAGCTTCAAGCCCGCTCCCGCGGTTTTCATCTGATCACTCGGGAAATTGAGCAAGCCTTACCTGAGCTCAATACGATTTCAATAGGTCTAGCGAACCTGTTTATTCAACATACCTCAGCATCACTCACATTAAATGAAAATGCAGACCCGGATGTCCGCAGTGATATGGAAAAGCACTTTAATAAGTTTGTGCCGGAAAATGCACCCTATTATGATCATATACTCGAGGGTTCTGACGATATGCCCGCTCATATCAAAGCCTCGCTGCTAGGCTGCTCTTTAACTATTCCGATTAACTCGGGAAGGTTCTCGATGGGTGCGTGGCAAGGGATTTATCTTGGGGAGCATAGAAATCAAGCTGGTTCACGTAAGTTAGTAGTCACTATGCAGGGTCAGACTTAACTATGGTTAAAAAATAGACTACTTATTCTGTCCAACTTCAGCTAACATGTGTGCACTTAAATTTGAGGCGCAAGTTGTGATTATGAGCAAAGTGGTGGACAAAACGGGCGATCAGCCAGTTGATAATAAGCGGGTGGAAACCCTGGAACATAGTTTAGACGAGTTGCTAAATACCTTAACTCACGGGCTAGGTGTGCTATTAAGCATTGCGGGTTTATTTGTCTTGTTAATCGCTGCAATTCCAATGGATGATGTATGGAGAGTCGCCAGTTTTAGTATATTTGGCTTGAGTCTAACGGCTTTATACTTAGCTTCGACGCTTTATCATGCCGAGCGATGCCCGGTTAAAAAAGATAAGCTGAAGATGTTCGATCACTGTGCTATTTACCTCCTGATTGCAGGTTCTTATACACCCTACCTCATGGTGAGTATGAGAGAAGTCGGTGGTTGGGGCTTATTAGCCCTTGTTTGGGGCATTGCATTTTTCGGTATCTTCTTGAAAATACGTTTCAAGCATCGGTTTTCACTTTTGCGCGTCGCGAGCTATCTGCTTATGGGTTGGTTGGTGATTCTAAGTGCTGAGGATTTGCTCGCATCAGTACCGGAAGGAGGAGTGTTTTTACTCGCTTTGGGCGGAATAATCTATACTCTTGGTGTTGTCTTCTATTTGGTCGAACGAATTCCCTATAACCATGCAATCTGGCATCTGTTTGTACTGGGGGGCAGTATTTGTCATTTCTTCAGTGTTTATTACTACGTTTTGCCACCTCAGGTCGCTGTATAATTAAACTTCGGGCTGGTCAGAGATAACTTTTATTAGACTGTCGTCACGGTTTTGTTGCTGCCATTGATCAAAGTAGATTAAGTCCTCCAATGGCAGACGTTCTCGCCACCCCTTGCTTTCGAGTTCGGGCTTCACTTTAAATTCAGAGACATAGCCCATACATAGGTAGGCGACAGGTACGACATGTTCGGGAATGCCTAAAATTGCTTTTACTCTGTCCTGATCAAAGATACTAACCCAGCCAATACCTACATTCTCAGCGCGTGCTGCCAGCCATAAGTTCTGAACGGCACAGACGG
>NZ_LWGJ01001204.1:0-2397 GCF_001635845.1 Oleiphilus sp. HI0132
CATAGCGATCGAAATACAAAAATTGCTTTAATAACAAAGCAAATTCTCTAGGGAAGTGGATACCATTCTGCTCACCAACCTTAACCATATCCATTAGCACATTATTAATATCATCTTCACCCTGCGTCTCGAACATCGCTGTATCGGGGACCATCACATCTAGTTTATTAAACACTCGACGTAAATCGTTTGCTAAGTCATCAACAATGACATCTTTATCTGTGACACCAATGCGAATCATCGCATCAGCCATACCCTCAAAGTTTCCAATCATAATCGCTGATATAAAGTCTGAAACAGCTTCCCAGGTGCCAGGGTTAATACGACCTACAATACCAAAGTCGATAAAGCCGATACGACCATCTTCGAGAACCATTAAGTTACCTGCATGAACATCAGCGTGGAAAAAGGCACACTGCGTCAAACTAGAGAACCAGGTATTCATTGCTGTGATCAATGTCTTTTCGGGATCGGAGCAGTATTTACGAATTGTATCCAAATCAGTTAGCGATACACCATAAAAACGTTCCATTGTCAGAACTCGTCTCGAGCTAGCGCTTCGATAAACTTTAGGAACGCAAACATCCTCGTGGCCAGCACTATGCAAAAACTCGCTAAACTCATCTAGGTTATTTGCTTCTTTTATAAAATCACACTCTTCCATCATTGTGCGCTGAATTTCTTCAACGACACCAGACATAGATGTCCATGATAGCTTTGGTGCCAGATGTTCAATAATTCTCGCTGAGACATAGAGAAAGTTAAGGTCTGTAAGCAATACATTCTCAACACCTGGCTTTTGAATTTTGATCACTACATCTTCACCCGATACAAGCTTGGCAGCATGAACCTGAGCAATAGAAGCGGATGCTAAAGGAACCGGGTCAACATAAGAATAAACTGCACTCAAAGGCTTACCTAATTCATTTTCAATAATCTTTCGAGCCACAGAAAAAGAAAAAGGCTGGGTACGATCTAAGCAGTTTTGAAATTCTTCAACGTAATCTTGAGGAAAGAAAGTAGGCGAACTTGCGATAAACTGCCCTAACTTAATATAGGTAGCACCTAAGTCTTCAAAAATAGATCTTAATAACTTGGGATTGGGTGGCCGTTTACCGATTAACCATTGAGCACCTGTTTTAGCAAGAATGCCTGTAGTCTGACCAATACGAAAAGTTCCCTTCAATGTATCTGTAAACAATCCCATCGCTTTGTCCTTTTATATTACTATCTGAATTACAACGCTAATAATGAAGAAGCGCCTGTTAGAGTCTTCCCTGCCCTACTCTATAAGCGCATCGGCATGATTACGTATAAGTTTCCATCATTCTCTGAAGACTCTATCAAAGCCGATGAATTTGCATTCAATAGCGTCATTCGAATATTTTCACTCGACAAAACATTCATAACATCAATTAGATAGCTAACATTGAATCCAATCTGTAAATCTTCACCCTGATAATCCACTTCCAAACAATCTTCAGCTTGTTCGTGCTCTGGATTATTAGCAAACACCTGCAATTGATTCTCAGACAAATGTAATTGAATTCCTCGAATATTTTCATGTGAAAGAATACTTGCTCGCGTAAACATATCCTTAAGCGAACTTCTATCCGCATACATAACCTTGTCACCACCCTTAGGAATAACACGGTTATAGTCAGGGAACTTTCCATCGATCAATTTTGAAGTGAATCTATAATTGCCTATCTGTGAATATATATGGCTTTCACCGATAGAAAGCACCACTTCGTCTTCAGAGTCAGATAACAAACGACCGAGCTCAATAATACCTTTTCTCGGTACAATCACCTGCTTGTCTGTATCGCGCTCAAGATCTGTTGCTAGAGATGAAAGTGCGAGACGATGCCCATCCGTTGCAACTAAACGAACGTAACGGTTACCTAGCTCTAACAACATGCCGTTTAAGTAGTAGCGAACATCCTGTTGCGCCATCGCAAAAGAAGTCGCGTCAAGCATCTGTTTAAAGTCACGCTGCATGAAACTCACAGCAATATCGTGAGGAGACTCTTCAGTATTCGGAAACTGATCTGCTGGCAAGGTTGCTAAGGTAAAGTGGCTCTTACCGGAACGAAGGTGCATCTTTTCACCTTCCAGACTTAGCTCAATCACTGCATCATTTGGTAAAGAGCGACAAATATCTACTAACTTACGTGCAGGCAAGGTAATTCTTCCAGCAGTCTCGACTGCGGCGCTATTAAGCGTACAAACTAACTCAACCTCCATATTGGTGCCGGTTAATTCTACTTTACCTGGTTCTGCTTCAAGCAAAATATTCGAAAGCACAGGCATGGTTTGCTTTCGCTCAACAACACCCGAAATAATTTGAAGAGGACTTAGGATTTCTTCACGAGTAATAGTTAATTTCATTTTTTA
>NZ_LWGJ01001205.1:0-1843 GCF_001635845.1 Oleiphilus sp. HI0132
CGTATCAAGCAAGCCTTGGATAGTGTTTCGGCAAATGTCATGGTGGCCAATGCCGACCGCGATATTATCTACATGAATGATGCAGTGATATCGACCTTGCGAAATGCAGAAAGTGACATTCAAAAAGACCTGGGTAATTTCAACGTCAATACCTTGTTAGGAAGCAGTATTGATGTCTTCCATAAGAACCCCTCGCATCAGAAACAATTGTTAGAGAGCCTGACGAGTGAGTATTCGGCAAGTCTGAATATTGGTGGCCGTAATATGGACTTGGTTGTGAACCCTATTACAAACGACGATAACGAACGTATTGGTACGGTTGTTGAGTGGGCTGACCGAACTAACGAAGTCGCTATCGAACAAGAAATCGACCGACTTGTTTTTGCGGCGGCAAATGGTGATCTGTCCAAGCGTCTGGACCCTGAAGGTAAAACAGGCTTCTTTGCTAAGTTAGCAGAAGGTTTGAACCAGACTGTTGGAAGTGCAGACTCCTTCTTAGCTGATGTGGGTGAAGTTCTGTCTGCATTATCAGAGGGTGATTTGACCAAGACAATTAGCAGTGAATACCGAGGATCTTTCGGTAAGGTTAAGACAGATGTGAATGCGACGGTGACCAAACTTACCGAGATCATTACGCAGATTCGTGAATCCACGTCGATGGTTCACGAAGCCGCGAACGAAATATCGCAAGGTAACGCTGATCTAAGTGCGCGCACAGAGTCTCAGGCGAGTTCTCTTGAAGAAACTGCAGCGAGCATGGAAGAGATTACCAGCACGGTTAAAGAAAGTGCCGGGAATGCTTCACAGGCAAATACAGTCACTAGCGACGCTAAATTGAAAGCGGTTGCAGGTGGTGAGGTTGTTCATGGCGCAGTGGGAGCAATGAAAGAAATACTCGCTTCGAGTCATAAGATTAACGACATTATTGGTGTCATTGATGAGATTGCGTTCCAGACTAACTTGCTAGCGCTTAACGCAGCCGTTGAGGCCGCTAGAGCGGGTGAGCATGGTCGAGGATTTGCAGTGGTGGCAGGTGAGGTTAGAACCTTATCTCAACGTTCTGCGACGGCAGCGAAAGAGATCAAAGACCTGATTCGTGAAAGCGTCAATAAGGTTGAAACGGGCTCTCAGCTTGTAAATGATTCTGGCCAGACACTTGCGGATATCGTGAAGTCAGTTGAAGAGGTTGCTGTAAGAGTAGAAGAAATTGCCACGGCAGCAGCCGAGCAGAATGATGGTATTGGGCAGATTAACCAAGCAGTCATGCAAATGGATGATATGACCCAGCAAAACGCAGCCTTGGTTGAAGAGGCAAGTGCCTCTAGTGAGGCTTTGAGTGAGCAAGCATCAGCCTTGAATCAGATGGTTAGCTTCTTCAGAGTGGGGAATCACCAGGCCGCAATATTTAGCGCGCCTGCTTCAGCACCTACATCAGCGCCTGCACCGACTCGTTCTGTCAGCCAAGCTCCACAGCAAACGACTTCGGTGCCGATGGATACCGGTATTGCTCCGACAGAAGATCAGGTGATCAAATACAGTGGTGATAACTCAAACGATGATGATGACTGGGAAGACTTCTAGCGCATAGTCTAAAGGGAATGCAAAGGCCGATCAGTGATCCACTGCTCGGCCTTTTTTTTAGCGGGGGAGTACTTGATTCAAGCAGTACATTACTCATTTAGGTAGATCCTTCTACGGCTTGCACGAGGGCTAGCACGGGGTTGATCAGCGAGGGGTGGAACCCTCTGCCTACGGGCACGAGGTAAGTCGACTTCTGTAGGCAGATCCTTCGGCCGCGCTGGCTTCACTAATAACTCAAAACTATGAACACAGAATTACTATG
>NZ_LWGJ01001206.1:0-4126 GCF_001635845.1 Oleiphilus sp. HI0132
TTACTTTATCGAGTGATTTCCTGAATGCTTTCGTGTCAGCACCAGAGCTCTTAGCGAGGCTTTCCAACTGTCGGGCAATATCTAATCGCTTGTTTACTGGCGCAGTAACGAGCTGATCTACCAAGGCACTAGACTCGGCACTGATGCGTAATTTTGTGAGGACTAACTCATCGATGAACTCATTCAAAGTAAGCGCTTCAAACTCGGTTGTAAGCTTTTTTACCTGTGTAACGGTTTCCAAATCCAAAGGACTTCCATTAGCTGGTTCCAACGCTACTAATATCTGTTCACCCGAATTGGTAAAAAGACGCTTTATGTCTAGCTCATGAATCCGGGATTCATGTTCTTGTGCCATAAAATAAGGGGATGAGTTGACGCGCAGTTCAAGTAAAGTAAAAGCAAAAAAAGCAGTTACGAGTGCGACAAGCGCAATAATCATCTTGCGCTTAGCTATGACAAAGTTAGCGTATCCTTCCATAACAATATCCCTTTAGTTTTGAATTAGCAGATAGACAACGATCGACTGCGAGTCTACTTCGGACTCGATTTCAAATCCTTCGAGTTCAGAACCTAATTCAACGACTTCCTCTTCTGTTCGGTATATCAGCCTCCAATCGACAGAAAATTCACAGATGGCACGAGTAGAACTAGATGGATGAAAGTTGCCAATAATCAATTGACCACTTGGCTTCAGTGCTTTGGTGAGTATTTTTGTAAGGCTTTTGGCAATGGGCCCCGGCAAATAATCATACAAACCGGCAGAATAAACCATATCGAATCCACTACTCAGTAGCGCTAAGGCTTCAGGATTACGTTCTAGAATATCTTTTACAGCAACAGGCTCGCATCTCACTTTAACTTGTTTAGTCATACCAGAAGCTCTAACAGCGCTGGACGCGTTACGCCTAGCTTCTAACAGCGCTTCTTTATCTTGATCGATTAACACAATCTCTAGCTGCGCGTCTTCAGGCAAAGTATAGGTATTAAAAAACTCACCCCATTCCTGAGCTGGACCACAGGCCACGCTGGCGATGCTAATAACCTTCGACTGGCATTCCTGTATACAGGCATTAATTTTTTGAGCGAGATAGGCTTTACGTTCTCGTACGGAAATAGCTGCTGCTTCATTCACCGTATAGCGATGGATCAATTTGGCAAACAAGTTCTTACCCTCGTAGCCATTACGATACACCTGGTTCATCATTTCATAATCACCGGCATACCCTAACGGTTTTTCCATTGCCCTCTTGGCATAAGGGCTTTGAAGATAAAACTCGTTAAGTTCATTTCTGAAGAAGTTTAAGTAACGCTCTGCTTTCTGCTTGTCTTTAAGATGATCTAAATAATCATACAAACGCCTACCAAAGTGGTTAAGCTTATCGGATACATAATTGCCAAAACGCACTTCCATGGCATCTAGCAGTGAGGCCTTAGATTCTTCATTGCGTGTCTCATAGTTTTCCTCTAACTCATCGACATGCTTCTTAAGATGAATAAAGAAATTCTCAATCTCGAATACTAATAGCCTAAAGTCCTCTGGAATCGAGTCAAAGGCATTGAGCTCTTTTTCAATTTCGTACTCAGTTAACATTAAACGATCGAGGGAGTTAAGCAGTTCACGAGGCAGAATATGATCCGTAAAATCAATACCGAATGAATAAGTATCACATGATTCGTTCAGCCAAACTATCTCAGCTTGGCACTCGAACAACACATGATTTTCAGATGAAAGAACCTTAAAAGGATACACATTGCCTTTAACTATGCTGCCAGAAACAGAAGTGAGTTTTGCGCCCGTATCAGATAGGTTTTCTAGCGCGTATGGCTGCCCATTTAATTCAGCAGTTAACGCGTAAGAATCGATGAAATTATTAAATCGCTCTGAACGAATTTGTTCAATAGGCTCGGCTTGAGCTACAGTTGCGTCATGCATGTTATTGTTGTTCCCAATATGTGCGGTTATATAGTTGTTATGAGCAAATAATAATCAGTGTCAGATAAAACCACAATCATCAGGTTAGGTATTTTAGTTATGTTTCGATGGTTAAAAGAAAAAATCATATCAGCAACTAAGCAGCAACCGACGCATCTAACAAAAGATGTCCCTCCTTCTTCAACCAAGTCCGTCACCATACCTCGCGATCCAATACCTACCTCACCATGGACAGACCTAGATGCTTCATGGTCAACACTATCTGAGATTATTCAGCATCAAGTGGAAGAAGCTGACCAAAGAGCCGATAAACGACTAAGACAAGGTGGTATCCACGGTCACTTCAACCCGGGCAGAGATATGAGTGTGGGTGTATCAAGGCTGAGGCGGGAAATCGAAGAGTATCGTTTTGATGAGTGCAGCAGTCCAGGCGATAACGCCTACGCGCTTCTGGAAGAAGCCAGGAAGCTAGGTGAAGGCGTTAAACGCTACGATGAAGACGGTTTTGAGTCAGATGCGATATTGTTTACTGTGAAGCTAATTCATAAACAGATTGAACAAGAGCTAGGTTCTGAAAGGGAAATTCAGAATAATTAGGCGCATAATAATCTCCTTACCCTGACAGAAAAGGAGGTGTGCCATGCCGTTTCCTGATTACGTACTCCAAGCAGAGCCGTGGAATAAAGGTAAGCTGATCGGCCAAAAACTACCTCTTAAGCAAGAACATATTTGGGCGATTCGCGTTCGTCTAGAGATGGCCGATAAGCTTCGTGATTTAGCTCTATTCAATCTAGCGCTGGACAGTAAGTTACGGGGGTGTGACCTAGTAGGACTATTGATTAGGGATATCGCCCGTGGCACCGAAGTCAAAAGCCGAGCACAAGTCATCCAGAAGAAAACAAAGCGCCCAGTTGTCTTCGAGATTACACGCAAAACCCGCGAGGCATTGTCAGAGTGGATGGTAAAGCGCCAACTCAACTCTCTAGATTTTTTGTTCCCAAGCCGATCCAACAAAGGTCATCATATTACGACGCGGCATTATGGACGGATCGTGCATAATTGGGTCAGTAGCATTGGGCTAGATACAACGGCCTATGGCACACACAGCATGCGACGCACAAAGGCGTCTATCATCTACAAGCAAACAAAGAATCTGCGAGCGGTACAAATTTTACTTGGCCACTCAAGCCTTGAGAGTACCGTCCGATATCTAGGTGTAGAAGTTGATGATGCACTCGAGCTTGCTGCCAATATAGAAATCTAATGTTTAGAATCGAATTAGCGGTTAATCTTTAACGCGCTAGTGGAACAGGACAAGATAATTTGGTTCACTCTACTTTACAGAAAGAGCCTTAGGGAATATTTATGAACAACAAAATAAGAGCGTTAATTTTATTTCTTTTTTTATTGCCCAGCGTTAGTTTTGCTTCTCCCTCTTCAAGTAAAGGGGTAACTATAGTTAGTACGGTAATTAGTGCTGCGATTCTGGTGGGCATTGGTTATGGCGCCTGGCATTTAATCTCGGATAGCAATGAGAAAGATACCTTACAATTAACAAACACCACTGACCACGAACTTACAAAAACTAAGTTCAGCATCGCGCCAATCAGCAAATATCAGTCTCACGACGTTAGCGGAGTGGAACTGCAATTTAGTTACTCATTCTAAACCGCATTTGTCATTGGGTAGTTTATGATACAGAACACAACAAAGCAGACATTCAGCGTTCACCATTTTACTCGCTTTTGGCGTCCTGTAATTGTCGAAAGGTTATGCATGTTGAGTGGAACGCAAGCCCTTAGCGTTGCGCCTGAAAAGCTTCCCACTCAGCAATCTCAGCTTCGCTCAACTCTGAGAAAGGCTTTGCTCCAAATTCTTCAATTAGCAGTTCTCTGATTTCTTTGATTTCTCTAGTAGCTGTTGGGCCTCCGGAAATAGCAGGATCTTTTAAAGCCACCTTGTCGATATAGTCCAGCACGGTCATGGGTTCTTCAAGCCCTGTGCTCGGATTTAAAGTCATCGTTATGGCGTTAAAGTCAAGGTGGTCACTTTCTGTATATAATTCATTGTAAAAAAGCTCATCAATGATTTCATTGTAATAGCCTTTTTCAATTGCAAAATTGATGAAGTGTTTTCCATCAACACAAATCATGGAGTTTTTATTTTTGTTTAAAAGGTTAATAACATCACTTA
>NZ_LWGJ01001207.1:0-1893 GCF_001635845.1 Oleiphilus sp. HI0132
GATGATGCACTTATGTACGAGATTAGTTATTTGTCTTAAAAATATAAAAGGAATTAGGGGCACGACCCTGATGTTATTACCCCTCAGTGCCAGCTTCAGGCGGGGCTTTTGACAGCGCTAGATCGTTGTGTGCGGAAAGGGTTGTGGTCTGTTAGTTATCAGAGTATTTGTGAATCAGATGTTGCATGGCTATCGCGAGCTGGCTTGAGGTGCCATGCTTCATAATATGATTGAGTGTATCGATATTCGGCAAGCCCTTCAGGCCTTCAATGATTGGATGAATTTGCTCAGTTAAGACATTAATTTGCTGGTCGTGGCAGATGCTGGACATCAGCTTAAGACCCTTTGAAGTTAGGGTCGCCTGATCAATAGCTTCTTGCTTAAGAGTGCTTTCAAACTTAATGAAGCGCTCTTGCTCGAGCCAAAGCATAGCGCCAAAACAACTTTGAAAACGATCGCTATGTAAACCGTACTCATCAGCTTGGTCTGGGCCTGAGATATCCTCGACGAAGACGTTGCTCTTCATCGGGAAACTCATATACAGTTGCTTCAGAATTTTGGTGCAATCGAGAAAAAACTCTTCAATATGGATGCTGAACATTTAAATGGCTGACCCTAGTTCTCTTCAGGTAATTGTTCGTAAGTTTTTAGGAACAATTCAAAACGCTGAATTGCATCTTCCAGAACGTCTACCCGTGGAAGGAATACGAATCGGAAGTGCTGAGTATCACTGAGGTTAAAGCCTGTTCCGTGAACGATAAGAATACGCTGCTGTTTGAGCAAGTCCAAGACCAATTTTTCGTCGTTTACGATCGGGTAAATCTCAGGGTCTAGTTTAACAAAGAGGTAAAGCGCGCCATCAGGCTTGACGCATGAAACGCCCTTAATATCATTGAGCATTTTCCAGGCAAGCTCACGCTGCTCCCATAAGCGTCCGCCCGGAACGATTAGGTCATTGATACTTTGATAACCGCCCAAAGCGGTTTGAATCGCGTATTGAGCGGGTACATTACAGCAAAGTCGCATTGACGCGAGCATATCGATGCCGTCGATGAAATCTTCAGCATAATGCTTAGGACCGGTAATCATCATCCAGCCAGACCGGTAACCGGCTGCACGATGGGTCTTAGATAGGCCATTGTAGGTCAATGTAAGGACATCTGAAGACAGCGACGCAAGGGGTGTGTGAGTTGCGCCGTCATATAGAATTTTGTCGTAGATCTCGTCAGCTAATAGCATCAGCTTAAACTCTCGAGCAAGGTCGACCAACTCTTTCAGTAAGCTTTCAGGGTAAACCGAGCCGGTCGGGTTGTTCGGGTTAATGACGACAATTGCTTTGGTATTGTCGTTAATTTTACTGCGAATGTCCTCGACGCTTGGGTACCAGCTAGACTCCTCATCACATAGATAATGCACAGGCTTACCGCCACTTAGCGTTACAGCAGCCGTCCATAGAGGGTAGTCAGGTGAGGGGATTAACACTTCATCGCCGTCATTTAGCAGAGCCTGCATAGACATAACAATGAGCTCACTTGCGCCGTTGCCTAAATAGATATCTTCTATGTCAACATTGAGAATGTTTTTTGACTGATAATGCTGCATAACGGCTTTACGTGCAGAGTATAAGCCCTTTGAATCACTATAGCCTTGAGCGTTAGGCAAGTTACGAATGACGTCGGTTTGTATTTCTTCAGGTACGTCGAACTCAAAGGGCGCAGGGTTGCCAATGTTAAGCTTTAGGATTCGATGGCCTTCTTCTTCTAAACGCTTGGCTTCTCGCGCGACTTCCCCTCGAATGTCGTAACACACATTATCAAGTTTGGAAGATTTTTTGATGATTTTCATGACGCAAGAATCCATTAAATTAAGAAATTAAATAAGGCTATCTTTTTA
>NZ_LWGJ01001208.1:0-4536 GCF_001635845.1 Oleiphilus sp. HI0132
CTAAATCTTGTGACTCCGGTAGCCGGAAGTATGACTCATCATCGGCATGCATATTTTTATTCAGGCGCTTGAAAAGGATATTGCTGAATGGCTTGAGACAAATACCGATATTACTGAGTTCTATGCTGCGAGCCCGAATATCATGTTCTCTCATATCGGTGAGCGAAACGTTATGAGTATGGTTTCGGGGGTAAGTTATGCATTGATACTAATTTGTATCATCATGGTGATCGTACTCAGGTCAGTCAAACTGGGCTTGGTTAGCCTAATCCCTAACCTTATACCTATTGGTGCTGCATTTGGTTTGTGGGGTATCTTCAACGGTAATGTTGGCATATCCGTAGGTACCGCAACAGGTATGGTCCTGGGTATCGTCGTTGATGATACCGTCCACTTTTTAAGCAAGTATCGAAGGGCTAGGCGTGAGAAAGGCTATACTAGCGAGCAAGCGGTGCAATATGCTTTCGCAACCGTTGGTACTGCACTTTGGGTGACAACCTTCGTTTTAGTCGCAGGGTTTATGGTGCTTGCATTGTCCAACTTCAACATGAACGCCCACATGGGTATCTTCACTGCAACAACGATTACGCTAGCACTGATATTCGACTTTATAGCGCTACCCGCAATTCTACTCAAGCTGGAAGAGAAGACTGCGGGTAAGCAAGGCACAGAAAACATCCTTACTTCTACTCCAAACTAAAACCCAACAAAAAAGCCCCTACAAAGGATAATTTGTAGGGGCTTTCTTATTCATCAAGTAGCTATTCTGGTTTAGCGTTTGCAGCACACTCGCCACGAGAACGATCCAGACGGCAACGAATTTTCCAGAGTAACTTAAGTGCCGTAGGATGATTGACCTTGTCTGCCTTTAGTGCCATGCGTACACGTTTACTGAAATGATCAATATCATCCTTAGTAAACTGACTAATCTCGATCCAGTAGTTTTGAGGTATTTCATTCTCAGCATCCTTAACCATTCGTTCCATATCATCCATTCGTGTCAGGATATAATTACGCATTTTGTGGCCAAAGCTAACGCACTCACGCTTTCTGGCTTTTCGGTTCCTGGAACATACCTCAGGGAATTGATCACGCTTAGCGATTGTTTGCAGCATGCCATAATAAAGTCGGTAATCAATTATCCCGCCCTTGTCACCTAATCCGTTGTATAGCTCAAATGTGTTATAGGCCAAAGCTGGCATCAACAAAATATCGACATTACCATTATTGAATTGCCCTGCAAAAGTGGTCAGAGAAACATTGAAGGGAGAAGCACCCGCCAAGTCGGCAAACTTTTTAGCCTGGGGGTCTCCATTAAGAATTGCCAGTT
Organism: Oleiphilus sp. HI0132; assembly: GCF_001635845.1. NCBI lineage: Bacteria > Pseudomonadati > Pseudomonadota > Gammaproteobacteria > Oceanospirillales > Oleiphilaceae > Oleiphilus > Oleiphilus sp. HI0132. The sequence continues at coordinate 1,331 of NZ_LWGJ01001208.1, forward strand.
TTTTACCAGCAAAGTCATCGATACTTTCTATCGATCGGTCATTTACAAAGGCAAACATTGACCCTACCGGAAAAGTTGCAACCACTTCGTAATTACCCTGGGTCATCAACTTACCGGCACGAGGACGAGCCAACGTACCCAAGGCGAGTTCAAGGCCTTTCTGGGAGGTAATCGCGCCAATAGCATCCATTGTGCCGCCAAATTTAACGAATTGGCGTGAAAGTATTGCGCTCAAAAGTACGGCTTCACAGCGCCCTGCTTTAAACTCACTTGCGGCGACCTTTTCGTCAGTATATGCAACAAACCTGATACTCAAGCCCCATGATTGAGCTTTTGGTATTAAGTCAGAATAAAAAGACATAACCGGGCCATTACGCCCAACCGGATCCCAAATACAAAATGTTTTTTTCTCTAGAGAGTATGCAGACGTGCTTGCTAATATTAATACCAGCGCTATTAAGACGTTGTAGACCTTCATTCCGAAAAGAATTCCTTGTTTAGGTTCTTGTTAACTCAAGGTTTGCAAGATTATATCTTCGTTTTTATGGTACAAGTGTCCAGCAAAGTAGCCGTATTTATCATGTAATTGTTATAAGATAGCGATTCACGGTAACTGGCCAGTTATAATAGCTGGCAGTTTTATATCTACTTATTTCCCACACTATAACGAAGTGTTTGTTAGTTCAATACTTATTACAGATTAATATGACAGATTCTCATCAAGCCAAACTAGTTACCATTCTAGGCCCTACGGCAAGTGGTAAAACCTCATTAGCTGTAGAGCTTTGCCGTCAGTTTTCAGGTGAGATAATCTCTGCCGACTCTCGCCAGGTATACCGGGGCATGGACATTGGTACAGGCAAAGATCTCGATGAATACGAAGAAGTCCCCCATCACCTAATCGACATTGTGGAGCCGCAAGAGGAATTCAACCTTTTCGCCTACGCCCAACATTTCTCCACAGCTTTCACCAATATCGTCAAACGCGAACAACTGCCGTTTTTAGTGGGCGGAACAGGGATGTATCTAGATGCCATATTAAACCGTTATGAATTAACGATAGCGAAGTCTGACGAAAAAGCACGTCAGGAAATGGAAAATAAATCAGAACGCGAATTAATCGAGCTATTGCTAAGTTTTGACAAAAATTTACACAACACAACCGACTTGTTAAGCCGAGACCGCATCATTAAAGCAATCGAAATAGCAGTAGCCGACAGCAAAGATCTAAAGCCACTGGAGCTTCCCACTTTTACACCCCTTACGATAGGCATTCGCTTAGAGCGCGAAGAAATAAAGGCTAGAATCACAGCGAGGCTTAAGGCACGGCTTGAAGAAGGCATGATAGAGGAAGTAGAAACACTCAGACAACAAGGCCTTCCCTGGGAAAAGTTACACTTCTTCGGCCTTGAATATCGCTTTGTCGCACAATACTTGCAAGGTGAGCTGAGTTACAACGATATGTACCAAAAACTCAATTCAGCCATTCACGCTTTTGCAAAACAACAAAGTAAGTGGTTTAGGAATATAGAAAAGAAGGGGCAGGAAATTCATTGGATCGATAAAGGAGAGGATCTTTTCGACAAAGCCGCAGAGCACCTCGCGAAGCATCTTTAGCGAGCTTTGCTTGGCGAACTACGCTAATGCGTGCAGCTTCTTAAAGGTCACTAGCCTCAACTCGTTTAAGTCTTTTTCAAGTACTGCCAGCGTCAAACCGTGCTTAACCATGCTTTTTAACAAGCTTTTGTCTGCATATTCCAGTATATCCAATACACGCAAGGGGTGTTGCTCAGCCAAGCAGGCAATTACATCTTGCGCCTGTTTTTTCGGCAGCCGAGCTAGCAATTCGGCTGCATAGCGCTCATTCATAAAGACCGCTGTTTCACAGACATACTCAACAGACAAACCTTTTGCTATTTGAACAGCACTCTTAATGGGGAGCTTAGATGTAATTCTTGCCGCAATGGGTGGGTCGATATATTTGTTTGTAATCGCAAGCACGAGAAAGTTGGGGATATATCTAAGCGTTTGAGAGATAGACTCGAAAAAACGATCAAATCCTTTTCTTTCACGTTCGAGCACCGACTCAACCAAATCAAACACAGCTTCAAATTGTTCATCACTCATGCCAGAAATTATTTCTGGCAAGTCACTTTCACTCTGCCGTTCAAGTTGCTCTAATTGCTCCTCACGTTTTGCTACGCGTTCCATTCTAGCAACCTTATTGATCGATGAATGCTAATGGAACGAAAGCAACAAGAATGAGTGTTGTACCCATAACCATAAGCGGAAGAAGTAAACGCTCGTGGCGATAATAAAAGGAATCGCCCTCTTTTAAAGCGAGACTGACTTCCTCATCACCCACAACCTGACGGGTAAGTAGGTGATTTAACGAAACCGGCGGACTCAAATAACCAAGTTCGAAAGCCATCAAGCAGGTCATCCAGAAGTGAATCGGATTGATTCCGGCAGCATAAGCAACCGGAGCAATCGTACCTGTAACCAGGATAAGCGCACCAAAGGGGTCCATTACCATGCCGATCATCACCAAAAACAGAACGAGAAACGCCATCGTGCCGTAGGTAGAGCCGAAGAATTCGGGTATCTCTAGTACGCCGCCGCCCCGTTCTATAATGCCGCCAACTGTAAACGAGCAAGCCATTAACATCAGTAAGGCGCCAATTTGTATGGATGAGTTATCTACAGAACTGGAAAAGGCTGAAGATATCGTCGGACTCGCCTTAGCACTTTCATTTCGCTGATGGAAATCCCTACTAAATTTACGTTCAAACACTAAAACTGCCATAACGATAATTGGCAGCATGACAGGTGCCGTAAATTCGTCAAGTTGAGCATCTAGCAATATGTCGTAAAGAAAGAGCGCAGCGACCAGAATCCCAACATAAGGAAGAAGTGGCATCAAATTTCTAAGAGAAGGTAACAATGCTTCACTTGCCGGTACAATTTTCATAGGGTCCTTTCGTGTAATCATTGCAAATACCGCAAACACGAGCATACTCAGAAGAAAAACCCTGAAGCCCCAATGAAACAGCTCGTCTGTCACAACTTCTTTATTAAGTATTGCTAGATGCTCAACTTGACGAATTTACGGCACCTGTCATGCTGCCAATTATCGTTATGGCAGTTTTAGTGTTTGAACGTAAATTTAGTAGGGATTTCCATCAGCGAAATGAAAGTGCTAAGGC
>NZ_LWGJ01001209.1:0-2405 GCF_001635845.1 Oleiphilus sp. HI0132
ATAACCAACAAAGGTAAGCCCGGTCGCAAAAGCTAATGCCAGCCAGCTTAAGTGCTTAGCGCTTTTCTTAATCAGTTTTTCAAGATCCCACTTGTTTTTAACCAACTTGATTCGCTTGTTTCGGCTTCCTTCAAACAAATCCTCAAGCCACATAAACATAAATGACCAAACCGTTTGCGGGCAACTATAGCCACACCAAACACGACCAAAAAGAGAGGTAATAAAGAACAGACCAAAGGCGCAAATAATTAATGCAAAAGCCAGTAAGGTAAAGTCCTGAGGCCAGAAGACGGCACCAAATAAATGAAATTTACGCTCACTCAAATCAAACAAGATAAGCGGTTTGCCATCATAATTTACCCAAGCTAGAACAAAGTACATTGCTAACAGCAAGGTAAGCGAACGCTTACGCACTGTTTGGAAAAAACCGGTGATCTTTCGAACATAAATCTTTTCACGCGAAGCATAAAGCTCATGTTCGACAGTCTTATCTTTCTGTTTCGCTTCACTATCAGAGACATCCACAACCGGGATAGTTGAAGTCATATAGCTACCTTTTGTTTGCCTCTCTTCAGGCTGATTAATTACTGACAATCAAAACACTTTAGAGAATTTATAGTTCAATTTAAGAAAACTATTGCAACACTTAGGCCAAGCACCTACAAAACAAATAAAGCTTTGTTTTTATTAAAAATTTACAGAGGAACAGGTGTTCAAAAGAAGGATTAAAAAACGACATTAAGACACGACATTTCGCCATAAAGCGATATATCGCGCCCACATTTAAATTTAGACAAACTAAACCTTAAGCACTAACACCAAGCTTTTTCATCTTGGAACGAAGGGTACTTGGTGGCAAATCAAGCAATTCAGCAGCTCCTTGCTTTCCCGCTATCATACCGCCAGTCTGTCTCAGCGCCTCTTTAATATGGTTTGCTTCCGCCTCTTTAAGCGTCACCAAGACGGCTGCATGGGAGTTTCTTCGTTTTTTAGGTGCAGAAGGGATGGGGGCAACATCAAGAATAGGTGGCGTACAAACAATCGCAGCCCGCTCGATGACGTTTTGAAGCTCTCTGATATTGCCAGGCCAATCATAATCACACAACTGCTGTAAGGCCGCTGGGGAAATATGGGTGAAATTTTTTGCTAACCTTAAATTCAGAGCATTCAGAATATGCTCTACAAGTAAAGGAATGTCCTCTTTTCGCTGGCGTAAACTAGGTGCCTGAATAGGAAAAACGCTAAGCCGATAATACAGGTCATTACGAAATTCACCCTGCTCTAGCATATCAGCCATATTACGATTGGTCGCGGCGATAACCCGAACATCAACATGCAAAGTTTCACTACTGCCTAAGCGTTCAAACTCTCCCTCCTGGAGAACCCTTAGCAATTTTACTTGAATATCCAAAGGCAGCTCGCCCACCTCATCAAGAAAAATTGTACCGCCATCAGCCAATTCAAAACGGCCAATGCGCTGTTTCACTGCGCCAGTAAAGGCCCCTTTTTCATGGCCAAACAACTCGCTTTCAACCAGGTTCGGCGCAATAGCACCACAGTTAACTTTTACTAAAGGACGGTCTCGACGACGGCTAGCGCCGTGAATAGACCTCGCGATCAACTCTTTACCCGTGCCGCTTTCCCCTTGAATTAATACAGACGAGTCGGTGGGTGCAACATGCTCGATCTGCGTATGAATCTGATCAAGAGCAGGCCCCTGGCCAATCATCTTGGCGTAGTTATGCTGAGACTGGATCTCATCCATCAGGTAGCGATTCTCGGCCTGTAATTGCTCCTTCAATTCTTCTACCTGACGCAGCCCAGACTTTAACTCTCGCTCTGAGCGTTTCCGTTCCGAGATATCCTTAAACACAATCACAGCACCGACTATCTCACCCTCATGCTCAATAGCTGTTGCGATATACTCTACAGGAAACTGCGAACCGTCTTTGCGCCAAAAAACCTCATTATCGACTTCACGCTGAACACCGTCTTTTACTGTTTGATAGACAGGGCAAGTATGCACTGGGTAATGACGACCATCTTCATGGGAATGATGATGAAACTCATGAACTATTTTGCCAATAAGGTCTTCTTCCAGCCACCCGGTCATTCGTTCGGCGGCTGGATTCACGAAAGTGGTTAAACCGTTTTTATCAAGACCGTAAACACCTTCACCAATAGACGTCAGGATAAGCTCGTAGCGTTTTTTCAGTGCATCCGATTCATTAGACATTTCGGTGAATGCCATAACTAGCCTCTCAACTTGCTCAAGTAGAAAGCTTAGGTTAACCCAATTCAAGCCAGCCGTCTTCAGTCCACTCAATAAAGCTCAATTGATCTAAAGCAAGGCTCGCCTCTAGCAAGCCTGATACGCTCATAGTTATTAAAAAACAGCTATAAAC
>NZ_LWGJ01001210.1:0-8305 GCF_001635845.1 Oleiphilus sp. HI0132
TTGTTATCATTTGCATTGTCAACCACTGAGCTTGATCTTTTTTGTTTATTCTTGAGTAGCGTTACAGGGATTGATATTCTCGCTAGCTTGTTACAAATTCTTGAGTGCATGCTATGGCACTCAAAGTTCTTCTAGGATTAACTTATGAAGTTTGAAGATGCTGCTGAATCCATTCCTAAAGAAATTTACGAAAAGTTCAAACAAGCGATAGAGTTGGGAAAGTGGCCCGATGGCCGGACCCTCTCTCGTGAGCAAAAAGAAATATGCCTTCAGGCGGTCATGCTTTATGAAGTAAAACATGGACTCGATGAAAGCAATCGAACCGGCTATGTTGATACAACGAAAAAGACCTCCCCATGCGGGCCAAAAGACGATAGTGATGATGAGTCGACTATCCGTATATTGCACTAACAAAGAAGACGATTAATGAATCAAGTTGCATCAGGTCATTTAAGTAAAATGACAGTGAGTCAGGGGAACCCGGTAAGTTACACCTTGAACTTTGGTGATACAAAATGCAATCCTGCAGATTATCTTGGCAAGAAATTACGCTTTCGTTCTAACGGCGAGATTCGCTGTTTTCATTGTCAGAAGCGTACCAACAAGAGCTTTAACCAAGGTTACTGTTATCGATGCTTTACCAAGTTGGCCCAGTGTGACCGCTGTATTATGAGCCCTGAGCTTTGTCATTATGCACAAGGTACCTGCCGTGAGCCGGAATGGGGTGAAACACACTGTATGCAGGAGCATATAGTTTATTTGGCGAATTCAACTGGTTTGAAAGTCGGGATTACCCGTCATAACCAGGTGCCTACCCGCTGGATAGATCAGGGTGCCATTGCTGCATTGCCTATATTCTCAGTTAAGTCCCGACGACTTTCCGGTTTGCTTGAAGTTATGCTGAAAGAGTGGGTGGCGGACAAAACTAATTGGCGGAAAATGCTGAAGCATGAGGTCGTTGATATAGATCTTTTGGTTGAACGTGACCGTCTAATGGAACTGGCTCAGGATAAGTTGGCCGAGCTTGATGAGCAATTCCCCGGTGAGATTACTGCTTTGACTGAGCAGGATGTATGGGAATTTGAATACCCACACTTATCTTGGCCAGAAAAGGCTAAAACCTTTAATTTTGATAAACAAGATGAGGTGGAGGGGACCTTAATTGCCATTAAAGGGCAATATATGATTCTCGATACCGGTTGCTTAAATATTCGAAAATTTACGTCCTACGACGTCTCGCTAGACGTCGAGTAAGACATATACTTGGAAAGCATGCATGAGTGAATCAGCAAAGACGATATACCTCAAAGACTATCTTGAGCCTGCGTTTAAGATTACGTCACTTGATTTAACCTTTCAGTTATTTGAAAACGGAGCGTTGGTAAAAGCCAGGCAGCTTATCGAGCGAGTCGCTGGCCGTGAAGGCGAGGCGCTGTCACTAAATGGTGAAGACCTTGAGCTGAAAAGTATAAAGTTAGATGACCGTGAGCTGGAAGAGAGTGAATACCTTCTAGATGACGAATCTCTAACGGTAGAATCTGTACCCGCGAAATTTGAGTTGCAGTGTGAAACCTGGATTAAGCCGCAAGATAACAAGCGGTTGGAAGGCTTGTACAAGTCTTCGTCAATGTTTTGTACCCAGTGTGAAGCCGAGGGTTTCAGACGAATTACCTATTACATGGATCGTCCTGACGTACTAACGGTATTTACGACGCGCATCGAAGCTGATAAAGCGCTTTACCCGAACCTGCTTTCCAATGGTAATGCTATTGAGTCGGGAAACTTGGAAGATAATCGTCATTTTGTTACTTGGCACGACCCTCATCCAAAGCCTTGTTACTTGTTTGCTTTGGTGGCAGGTGATTTACATTGCCATGAAGACTCCTTCAAAACCATGTCTGGACGTCAGGTGGCCCTGAAGATCTTTGTTGATCATAAGAATGCAGATAAGTGCGATTACGCACTAGATTGTTTAAAAAGGTCGATGCGCTGGGATGAAGAAGTCTACGGGCGAGAGTACGACCTGGATATATTTATGATTGTCGCGGTGGACGATTTTAATATGGGCGCCATGGAGAATAAAGGTCTGAATATCTTCAATTCATCCTGTGTTTTGGCAAAGCCCGATGCAACAACAGATGCGGGTTATCAGCGCATTGAGGCGATTGTTGCACATGAGTATTTTCACAACTGGTCTGGCAATAGAGTTACTTGCAGAGATTGGTTCCAGCTAAGCCTGAAAGAAGGGTTTACCGTATTTAGGGATTCAGCATTTTCTGCCGATATGAATTCCTCCGTGGTTAAACGTATCGAGGATGTAAATGTTCTGCGAACCGCACAGTTTGCTGAAGATGCAGGCCCGATGTCACACCCGGTTCGTCCGGCTTCCTATATGGAAATTTCAAACTTCTATACCCTGACGGTTTATGAAAAAGGGGCAGAGGTTGTTCGCATGCTGCATACTCTCTTAGGGCCGAAGCAGTTCCGGGCAGGGAGTGATTTATATTTTGACAGGCATGATGGGCAAGCGGTCACAACTGAAGACTTCGTTTCGGCAATGGCTGACGTTTCCGGGATGGATCTGGAACAGTTTAAGCTCTGGTACGATCAGGGCGGGACGCCAGAGCTGCAAGTGAGTTCTAGCTATAATGCCAATAGCAAACAATATACCTTGAGCTTGAGTCAGTCTTGCCCTGCAACACCTGGGCAAGATTTAAAAGAGCCGTTTCATATCCCTGTATCTATTGCATTGTTGGACTCAGAAGGGCAGGAGCTTCCCTTATCAATTGCGGATGGCGCTAAAGAATGTGTTTTTGAGCTAATCGAAGCACGAGAATCAATTGTTTTTGAGGGTATCGAAGCAGAACCGGTTCCATCATTACTAAGAGGCTTTTCGGCTCCGGTCAAGTTGTCCTATCAGTATACTGATGAGCAATTGGTATTTTTGTTTCAGCATGACTCCGATGGTTTTAACCGCTGGGAGGCAGGGCAGGCATTGGCATTGCGCATCCTGCAGGGCTTAATCAAATCTTATCAGCAAGGGCTGGAGCTGGTGTTACCCCAGAGTTTTGTCGAGGCGTATCGAGGTTTGCTCACAGATAGCTCTTTAGACAAAGCAATGGTTTGCAAGATGCTGATGCTACCCGCTGAGAGCTATCTTGTGCAGCTGGCGGAGCAAGCAGATGTTGATGCCATTCATGCTGCAAGAGAATTTGTTCGACAGGCCTTGGCTAATCAGCTAGGTGACGAGCTATATGCAGTTTATCGTGACAATATTGTTGAGTCGGAATTACCTGCTTTGGATTATGGCTCTATGTCACAACGGGCATTAAAAAATGCGGCTTTATCTTTAATGTCAGCAATAGGTGGTTCATCTGCAAGTCAAATGGCAGATGTTATTAACCTGGCTAAAAAGCAGTTTGCAAATGCTGATAATATGACTGATAGCTTTTCTGCTTTGAGCGCTTTGGTAAATTCAGGAGATGCCTCAGAGGCTGAGCAAGCACTAGAAGCCTTTCATGCTCAGTGGAAGGACGATGCTCAGGTTATCGAGTTATGGTTCTCTGTTCAGTCTTCAAGTGCTGCGTTTATGACATTAGAGCGCCTAAAAGCATTAATGGAAACGCCAGATTTTGATATAACCAACCCTAACAAGGTTCGCTCGGTTGTGGGTGCCTATTGTGGTCAGAACCTGGTTCGTTTCCATGACCTGTCGGGAGAAGGTTACGAGTTTCTCGCCGATATTATTATCAAACTAGATGATATGAATCCTCAAATTGCAGCAAGGCTTATGACTCCCCTGACGCGATGGAAGCAGTTTGATGATAATCGACAGAAGTTAATGTGCGAGCAGATTGAAAGGATTCAATCGAAAGAGGCGCTCTCAAAAGATGTTAGAGAAGTTGTCGAGAAAAGTCTTGTATAAGCCGGTTTAAGCTCTTTTGAAATAAGTCCAAAAATAATTGCCCGCAAGCTGAGCTGACAGGGTTCAGCTTGCTAGGGCCACATTGAGCATAGTTTCGCCCTTCGTACCGTCCTGCATGAGAGGTGATGCACTCATTAGTCTGTTTTTTGCTCAAAACCTTCCTTAGATATATTTCATAACAAAACTAAAATAGACAGATCGAAAAAATCTGCTAAAAATTAATAGCATGGCTAATCTTTTTGAAGGAAATTGAAAAGTATTATCGGAAGGTTTTGCCAGTATCAGCGATAACAGGTTTAGGCCAAAAAATGTTAATCCAGATGCGGGCGACCACTCTCGTTAATAATGAGTGTGGCGATTTTAGAGTGTAGTAATACAACAATGGGTGTGGCGATTTTAGAGTGTAGTAATACAACAATGGGTGTGTTTCAAGGTAATCATATGAAAAACAAGTCTATTTTGCTTTGTAGTGTGCTAGCGCTGGTTTTGGGTGCGCTCAATGCAAATGCGAAAGTTTCAACGAAAGAAGTTAATAAGTTAGGGAATTCTTTAACGCCGTTCGGTTCGATAAAATCCGGGAATAAAAATAAAACTATTCCTGCATGGACTGGGGGGATTACCGAAGCCCCAATGGGGTATGAGGGGACAGGGCAGCATCATATCGACCCTTTTGCCTCTGATGATATCAAATTCACCATTGATGACAGTAACTACAAAGGTTTTAAAAACTATCTGACCCCAGGTCAGTATGCTTTGTTTGAAGCATACCCAAGTAGCTTCAAGATCAATGTATATCCAACCCATCGTTCGCACTCGATGCCGGATTGGGTCCTAGAAAATACCAAGAAAAATGCCAAAACATCGTCTTTATCCAAAGGCGGGGTGGGGATTCAGAACGCATACGGTGGTATTCCTTTTCCAATATTACATGGAAAGAATGAAGATAAAGCCCTTCAGACAATGTGGAATCATTTGACTAGATGGAGAGGTATTTTTGCAATCTTGCGTTCGACTGAAGTGCCAGTTCAGAGAGATGGTTCTTTTTCTCCGATTACCAAGCAGGCGGAAGTGTTTTTTAACTTCCATAACCCTAAAGGCAGCTTTAAAAAGCTTAACAATATTTTGTTTTACTTTTTGACTTTCAATAAAGCGCCCGCCCGTTTGGCAGGTGGTGCGTTGCTAGTTCACGAAACTATGGATCAGGTTAAAGACAAACGAGGTGCGTGGGACTATAACTCAGGCCAGCGTCGAGTGAGACGTGCTCCAAACTTGGCTTATGATTCCCCCATTGCTTCGTCTGACAACACGCGTACTGCAGATGATACAGATATGTACAATGGAGCCCCTGATCGATATAACTGGGACTACAAAGGTGTTAAGGAGTTTTTCATTCCTTATAACAATTATAAGGTCGGTCAGAAAGGTGTTCAATACGATGACTTGGTTATGCCGGGTCACTTAAATCCTGAATATGTTCGCTGGGAACTGCATCGTGTACATGTTGTCGAAGCTACTTTGAAGAAAGGGGCTCGTCATATCTATAAAAAACGTGTGTTCTATGTTGATGAAGACAGCTGGGGAATTGCTATGGTGGATCAGTACGATAACCGTGGTGAACTTTGGCGAGTCAGTAATGCGCTCTTAAAGAACTATTATGAGTTGCCAGGCGTTTGGTCCAGTGGTGATGTATATCACGATCTACAAGCACGTCGTTATAGTGTGAATGGTCTATACTCAGAAGAAAAACAGGCACCTGTATTTGAAAATAAGGTACCAAACAAGCGTTACTTTAAGCCTTCGTCATTAAGACGTAGAGGCCGATAACAAAATATAGACATAGAGCAAGGGAGCTCTTCAGCTTGCTTAAAAAGAAACTCAAAATAGGCATGTGTTGTTTTAATATTCACTGAATATGGGCCGCTATTGTATAGGCGGCTTTCGTGGTTAATGTTGAAATGTCTAATATTGAGGGTGTCTGATGGGATATATTCAAATGTACAAGGTTGATAAATGAACAGTCTACTGTCTAGGTTAAAAGTTGGTGTTCTGGCTAGCTCATTGAGCGTTGTAAGTCTAATAACTCCTGCTCATGCGGTCGAAGATGTACTTAAAACGCCCGCGGTTAAAACTTCTATGGCAACGAATAGCCTCTTGTTGGATGTTGACAAGGCGGGCAGCCGACTTGTTGCAGTCGGAGGTCGTGGGCATATTGTCTATTCTGATGATGAAGGAAAAAGCTGGGCTCAGGCTTCTGTACCAGTATCGGTATTGTTAACGGCAGTAAGTTTTGTCGATCAAACGCACGGTTGGGCTGTAGGGCACTCGGGTGTCATTTTGCACACTAGCGATGGTGGAGAAACTTGGGTCAAGCAATTTGACGGTGACTCGGCAAACCAAATGATTATTACTCAGTCCGAAGAGCGTCTGAAGCAGTTTGAACGACAAATGGAAACAGCTTCTGAAGATGAGCTGGAAGACTTGGAATACGAGTTGGAAGAAGCTAGCTACGCTTTAGACGATGCGAAGTTCGATGCTCAAGTTGGTGCGAGTAAACCCTTGCTGGATGTGTTGTTCAGTTCTTCAAAAGAAGGTTTTGTAGTGGGTGCTTACGGTTTTCTGTTTAAGACCTCCGATGGCGGACGTACCTGGCAGAACTATGGTAGCCGAATTGAAAACCCTGACCGCTTTCACTTAAATGCAGTGAACGAAGTTAAGGGTGGTGCCCTATTTATTGTTGGTGAGGGTGGCGTGCTATACCGCTCAACCGATAAGGGTGAAACCTGGGAAACTCTCGATAGTCCATATAGCGGGTCATTTTTCGGCGTCGCCGGAACACAGGATGAAGGCGTTGTACTGGCTTTTGGTTTGCGAGGCAATATGTATCGCTCCGAAGATAATGGCGATACATGGGAGCAAGTAGAAACGAAGACCGAAGGGACTCTAATGTCTGCTTCTCATGACGGAAGCAAGAAAGTGTCAGTCGTGGGAAATTCCGGCGTGGTTATTCTAAGTCGTGATGGGGGACGAACTTTTGTTGAAACAATTCGCGAAAATCGATTAGGAAATGCATCTTCAGTCTATATCGACGCAGAGCGCTTGGTATTGGTAGGGGAAAATGGTGTTAACTTGACCACTCCAAGCGGTTTGAACTTGTAAGTGCCTTTGGCAACATAACTAATTATATAAGATATAACGACTAGAGATTAAGAGGATTGATGGATGTCAAACTCAGATAAGGGCGCTTCAGGCAAGCAGATTAAAGCTGTCGGTTCAGGTAGTGTCATTGAACGGCTAATATTTTCAAACAGACCTGTGATTCTTGCAATATTTGCATTGATTACGGCTTTCTTGGGTTTCAATGCGGCACAAATTAAACCGGATGCTTCATTCGAGCGTTTAATTCCGCTTGAGCACCCGTTTATCGTCAATATGATGGAGAATAGGGAGGATCTGGAAAATCTAGGTAACTCAATACGCGTTGCGGTGGCAGTTAAAGATGGTGACGTCTTTGACAAAGCGTATATGGAGACCTTGAGTGAAATAACAGATGAGTTGTTTTACCTTCCAGGCGTAGATCGCTCAGGAATGAAGTCTCTATGGACTCCCAATGTCCGTTGGGTGGAAGTTACTGAAGAAGGTTTTCAGGGCGGACCGATTATTCCTGATGGATATGATGGGTCTGATGAGTCACTAGAAGTTCTACGACAAAATGTGCTCAAGTCTGGGCAGGTTGGCCGATTAGTTTCGGATGACTTCAAATCGACAATTATATATGTCCCCTTATTTGAAATTAATCCAGAAACAAATGAACCTCTTGATTACAAAGACTTTTCTTTAAAGTTAGAAGACAAAGTTCGTAACCAGTACACAGCAAAAAATCCAAATATTAATGTGCATATTATCGGCTTTGCAAAAAAAGTTGGTGATTTGATCGAAGGGATTAGTGCGGTTGCGGTCTTTGCATTAATTACAATCGGACTAACTTTAACATTTTTGTTTGTCTACTCTCGCTGTATGGTCGGTACATTGGTACCTATTGTTACCTCTATTATTGCGGTGGTTTGGCAGCTAGGTATATTGAACTTACTTGGCTATGGTTTAGATCCTTATTCTGTACTGGTGCCATTCCTGGTATTTGCGATTGGTATTAGTCACGGTGTGCAGATAGTTAACCGGGTTGCGGTTGAGCAGGCTCATGGTTATAACCCGCTAATGGCTTGTCGTTTGACTTTTAGACAGCTTGTAAGGCCGGGTATTCTGGCTTTGCTTTCAGATGCGATTGGCTTTTTGACATATTGTTCATTGAAATTGACGTGATTAAAGATCTCGCTGTTGCCGCAGGTGTAGGTGTGGCGGTTATTATTGTTACCAACCTTGTTC